>JAJFBI010000505.1 GCA_020697385.1 Microvirga sp.
CGATGTGGATCGCTATTCCTTCATCGCAGTGGACTCTCACCACCTACTCCTTGCCAGTCTCCCGGCGCACTCCCACTGTTTCTGGTGCTCTCTATGTCGGCCTGACGCAACGCCGCTTCCAGTCGGGCGAGGCCGACTATACCGGCAAGATCTCCCGCTGCGGCGACCGGCTGACCGGGCCGCGCTCCTTCCCCAAGGCCGCCGGATCTTTGGCGCGCTTTAAAGCCCTCAAAGATAGAGCCAGCTCTCGTAGGCAAGTTCGGAGCCGTCCAATGTCGTCATCCCTGCCAGGGTGATTTCGGCATCGGCCTGACGGTCGAGGTTCACATCCGCCTGGACCAGAACGCCATTGCCGACCCGCTCCCAGCGAACCTCGCCTTCGTACTCGGAGGACCGGTCGCCCGTGAAGGCCTGCCCTTCCTCTGTGAGGAAACGCACGAAGGGGATCTGGAACACCTCCAGGATCACCAGATCGCCGCCTGAGGGATCAAAGTCCCTGACCACATCGCCCTGGCCTACCGGCGACTGGTCTCTGTTCTGGACGAAGAAGAGGTCGTCCCCCGGACCGCCGAAGAGTTGGTCGCGTCCCAGCCCGCCGACCAGGAGATCATTGCCTGAACCGCCCTTCAAGAGGTCATTGCCCGCGTCGCCGAACAGCTCATCGTTCCCGGAGCCGCCGTCGAGGTGATCGCGATCCAGACCGCCATACAGGAAGTCCCGGCCTTCACCGCCCTTGAGGACGTCGTTCCCCCGCTCGCCATGGAGAATATCGTTTCCCGATCTCCCCAGAAGAAAGTCCGCTCCGCGGTTCCCGTTCATGGTGTCGTTTCCCGATCCTCCCTTCAGAAGGTCGCGACCGTCGCCCCCGATCAAGACGTCGGCGCCCGCGCCGCCAGCGAGGACGTCGGCACCGGCACCGCCCTGGATGATATCGGATCCACGCCCGCCGGTGATCACGTCGCGCCCGCGACCGCCCGTCAGCTCCTCGGCGGGAGTCGGTTCGAGATCGGCCATGTAGAGGTTCTGGTCCGGCCTGTCGAAGGCAACCCGGCTTCCATCGAACGACAGGGACGAGAAGTAGGACGCATCTGGGACAAAGCCCAGGGTGCCGGTCGACAGATCCTTGACGTAGAAGCCCGGCCCACGATCCAGGGTCAGAGTTCCATTCATTAGGGCGAAGGCGACGGTGTTTCCATCACCCGAGAACGCCGGGATGCCGAACAGGTCCGACCGCGCCTCGGCTCCATCCGCCGCGGTGTTCGCGCGAATCACTTCCCCGGTACGCAGATCCTTGACGAAAAGATCCACCAACCCATTGGTGTCGTCTCTCACCAGGTTGTCCGCAGCACTGGCGAAAAGCATCTTGGTGCCGTCCGCCGATATGGCGCTGCCAACGGAGTCACCGTTGATTTGCTGCCCGGAAGCCGAAACGCTGACGCGGGTGACCTCGCCGGTTCTCAGATCCTTGACGAAGGTGTCGTAGGTGCCGTTCGTGTCTCGCGGAACGAGGTTGTCGGCCAAGCTGGAAAACAGCACCCTGGTGCCGTCCGCGGACAGGGCCGGGGAGCCGTCGAAGGAGAAGGAATTGCCGTTCCCCGGCATCCTGTGCGCGTTCGAACTGGCCAGGGCGATGGCCCCGGTATCCAGGTTCTTGACGAAGACATCGATGGCATTGTTGGTATCGCCGGGGACCAGGTTGGTCGCCGCGCTCCAGAATGCCACGATATGTCCGTCGGCCGACAGGGAGCCCGCGCTCGACACATCGTTGGCTTCGGTTCCGTCGGCCGCGGTGCTCGCCCTCATCGTGTGGCCGGATGCCAGATCCTTGACGAAGACATCGACAGTGCCGTTGTTGTCATCCGGGACGAGATTGGAGCCTGCCGACCCGAAGGCGAGACGGTTGCCATTCGCCGATAGGGAGGGAAACTCCTCCGGTGGTGCATTGGATTGCGACCCGTCGGATGCGGTGTCGCCGCGGACAACAGCCCCGGTGATCAGGTCCTTGACGTAAAGGTCTGAAAGACCGTCGGCATCGCCGGGCAGGTAGTTTGTCGCGGGACTCCGGAAGGCGATCCTGGTCCCATCCGCCGATAGCGACGGATTAAGCGAACCATTATCGGGGTTTTCGCCGCTGGGCGTTATGGAAACTCGCCGGATATTGGATACAACGATCTCGGCCATGTTCACCTCCCCCTTTTAGAGCCCGTCCGGAATGTCCGATAAAGATCAAAGTTGGACTCATAACAGCATAGCTTAAATACCCCTCCTAATCAGGAGGGAAATACAATGTGGACACCAGAAATGCGGCAGCGGTATTCCTGGACAAGGCGGAAGGAAGGACTTCGCCTGACTGATCAGGAGTGGGCTGTGATCGCACCACTCCTGCCACAGCATGACAAGATGGGGTGCCCCTGGAAACATGGACTGCGCACGATCGTGGATGCCATCGTCCATCTCCTGCGAACGGGATGCGCCTGGAGTGCGCTGCCCGACTGGGCTCCGCCGCGCAGCACGGTTTACGAGTGGTTCCGCCGCCTGGCCGATGGCGGATGGCTGGACACGATCCACCATGCCCTGCTCATGGCGGTGCGCGAGCTTCAGGGGCGCGAGGCCAGCCCAACCCTCGGCATCATCGACAGCCAGACGGTCAAGGTCATGGCTCCGGCTGGGCCGCGCGGCTATGACAACGCCAAGAAAATCAATGGTCGCAAGCGCCACATCCTGGCCGTGCTGGTCACCGATGGGGCGGTCCAGGATCGCGACGGCGGCATCGATCTGGTGGGCCAGATCCACGCGCTGTTCCCCTGGATCGTCCTCATCGTCGCCGACAGCGCCTACACCGGACGGTTCGAAGCCGCGATGGAGCGCCAGAATATCGCCGTCGAAATCGTGCGTCGCTCCCGGTTCGCCAAAGGTTTCGTTTTGCTGCCCAAGAGATGGCATGTTGAACAGACATTCGGTGTCGCACGATTTTGCCGACGTCTGCTCGTCGATCATGAAACACTGCCTCATGTCTCGGAGAGTATGATCCGCTTGGCTTCCATCATGCGCTTTGTTCGCACCTTGACTCCTTAAACCCACTTTCCGGACGGGCTCTAACATTACAGTTGCATTCTCCGTTTCAGGTGGGCCTTGTAGGCTTCGGCTTGGTGGCATCGGCGCCAGACGGACCATGCGATGACGAAAGCGGGTTCGATTTGTCGCTGAGCCAGACGCCAGGCAACACGACGGATCTCCTGGAGGGACCATCGGACCAGAGCTTGTGCTGGTCGGTCGGTGGTCTTTTTTGGGGTGAGGTGAGGGTCTCCGCCTTGTGGCGGATGACCATGAGCAGGGCGAAGGCGAGCATCACCAGGGAGACGTGGCGATGCCAGCCATGCCAGCTTCGGGTCTCGTTGTGGTCA
>JAJFBI010000506.1 GCA_020697385.1 Microvirga sp.
GCGATATCGTGTTTTCGAGTTCCTGCGCAACGTATGGGATTCCCGAGAAGGTTCCGGTGAAGGAGGATGCGCCGCAGCGCCCGATCAGTCCATATGGACGATCGAAACTCATGTGCGAGCAGGTGCTTATCGACGCTGCGAATGCACACGGATTGCGCTATGCGATCCTCCGCTACTTCAACGCCAGTGGCGCCGATCCGGCAGGCGAACTCGCTGAGCGACACGACCCGGAGACGCACCTAATTCCTCTCGCCATTGACGCCGCCGCTGGGACCGCTCCGCCACTCAACGTGTTCGGTACCGATTACCCCACCCCAGACGGAACCTGCGAGCGCGACTACGTCCACGTGACAGACCTCGCTGATGCCCATGTCAGGGCGGTGCAGCACTTGGCCGGTGGCAGGGAATCCCTCCGCTTGAATATCGGCGCGGGACGGGCGCACTCAATTTTTCGCGTTCTCGAAACAGTTGAGGAAGTAGTCGGCTCGCCCGTTCCGAAGCGCTTTGTTGAGCGTCGACCAGGAGACCCCCCGCGTGTCGTAGCGGACCCCACTGCCGCAGAACACGTCCTTGGCTTCAAGGCGCGCTTCTCGGACCTGCACTCGATCGTCCGGACGGCTTGGCAGGTCAGAAAGGCATCCCTCTAAGGCGAGGGCATCAGGCTTGAATCTACTGCGCCGTCCGAGAGCGCCTTGCGCCAGAACCGCGTGGAAACGAGACGATCACCCCGACGCCTGCAACGAGGTCCATTGGGGGCAGCGAGCTGATGCTGCGCGCCGGACCTTCGCGCAGCGACGGGCTGATTGAGCAGCGCCCCGCGCCCTCCTGCGTCGGACTCATGGTCAGACTGAGATGGCCGCGCTTATGACCCCATAGGCCAGGAGGCGCTCGAAGTAAGGGATGGTGCGCCGCAGGCCTTCCTGAAGCGGAATCTTTGGTGCCCATCGAAGAATCTCCGAGGCTTTCGAAATATCGGGTTGGCGCTGCTTGGGATCGTCCGGCGGCAAGGGACCACAGATAATCTTCGAGCGGCTCCCAGTCAGCGCAATGATCTCGCGCGCGAGTTCTGCGATCGTAAATTCTCCTGGATTCCCGAGATTAATGGGTCCGGTCACATCGCTCGGCGTATCCATCAGCCGCAGAAATCCGTCTACAAGGTCATCAACATAACAGAAGGAGCGAGTTTGCTCGCCGGCCCCGAACACGGTGAGATCCCGGTTCAGTAGCGCCTGCACGATAAAGCTCGACACAACCCGCCCGTCATTCGGATGTGTGCGTGGCCCATAGGTGTTGAAGATCCTAGCGACTTTGATCTGAAGGTTGTGCTGGCGGCGGTAATCGAAAAACAGCGTCTCTGCGCATCGTTTGCCCTCATCGTAGCAGGATCGGAGTCCAATTGGATTGACGTTGCCCCAATATCCTTCATTTTGCGGGTGCACTGAAGGATCGCCATATATCTCACTAGTTGACGCCTGAAGAATCTTGGCCTTCACCCTCTTCGCAAGCCCAAGCATATGAATCGCGCCGATCACGTTAGTCTTTGTAGTCTGCACAGGATCACGTTGATAGTGAAAAGGTGAGGCGGGACAAGCAAGGTTGTAGATTTCGTCAACCTCCACAAAAAGCGGGTGCGTCACGTCATGCCGGAGGAGTTCAAAGTGCTTATGGCTTAGGAGGTGCTCGATATTGCGACGCGCGCCGGTGAAAAAATTGTCGACGCACAGCACCTGAACCCCGCGCTCCAGGAGCTTTTCGCATAGGTGCGAGCCAAGAAATCCAGCGCCACCGGTCACCAAAACTCGTCTTTCCAGGTGCATCCCGCCCTCGCATGCTTGCCGCGCCGCTGCGCCTATAAGCAACAACCCCATTGGTTACACATCTCACGGCGCAAGAGAACAAGGTTCGACGTCTTGATCCCCTCGCAGGCTGTGAAGAAGTCACGTGGCCCCGGCGACGAAGCCGGAGTCGTCGCTGTTGTGGATGAAGATGTTTCCGACGAGGCGCGTCGAACCTCCAGGCTGCGGCCGCAAAGAGTCAAAACCGATCCGCTAGCTGCGGGCCATAAGACCCATAAGTATTGAATTGCGTGCAGCGGCCGTTCCTCGAACGCCTGACGGTCGCCTTCGAGGCCGCGCCCTCGGCTTCCTTCGGCGTCCTCACCCTCTCGCCGATCCGGCCGCCTTCGCCGACCACATCGCGGCCATGCGGCGCCTCTAAGAAGCCGTTCGGCGGCCCTGAACAGGTCCTCGCCTATCTGCGCCGCTACACCCATCGCGTGGCAATCGCCAACCGCCGCCTCATGGCCCTCGACGACACCCATGTCGCCTTCACTTGGAAGGACTAGCGCCACGGCGGTGCCATCAAGGTCATGAAGCTCGAAGCCAGCGAGTTCATCCGTCGCTTCCTCCTGCACGGCGCTCGACCAATCCCCGAAGGACTGTCGAGCCAACCTTCCCGCAGCTTCGTTAAAATCCGGCTTCAAATGAGGTCCGCATCGAGCAGGACTCAACGTCGCGCCGCGGACTCACAGAAGCCGCTAGATCGAACGAAGCCGCTGCCGCGGCATGCTTGGCGAGGTCGCCTGAGGTGCCTCCTGCCTGAGAGGATGTTGGGTGTTGGAGCCCAGCTCTCAGACAGGAGGTCACCCCGATGGCCGGCTGTCCGACCTCGTCGCGGGTGCGGACGGGAACGGCGGCCTCGTAGTCGCCCGCAGCGAAGCGTTTCACCCCCGCGGTGAGCTCCCGCAGCGGCCCAAGCAGGGCGCGCGAAAGCCACGCCGCGGTGACGGCGACCACTAGAAGCGCCAATCCGCCGACGATCAGCAGGTCCCGTCGCAGCTGGTAGATAGGCGCGAACGCCTCAGCGGCGTCGATCTTGGCAACCAGCGCCCACTTGAGGCCGGGAATCGCGAGCGGTACCCATGACGCGAGCGTCGGGATATCACGGTAGCCGACGATCTCGCCCGTGCCTTCGATGCCGGCGAGCGCAGCCCGGGTTGCCCTGGTGTCCACGCGCTGATGCAGCACCGGTGTCTCGTAGCGTTGGATGGCCCCGATCTCACCAGGCGCGGCGCCGCCCGCTTTTAACTCGGCGAAGTAGTCGTACCGATTTTCGTAGAACGCTCGCGGGCCGGAGCGCACCAGATAATCGGGCCCGACGAGGTAGGCTTCGCCCGTCGCGCCGAACCCTTCCTGGCGCCAGCGGCGGCCGCCGGTCACGACGTTGTCGATCTCTTCGTTCGACAGCTGCGCGATCAGGACGCCGACGACAATGCCTTGATCGATCACCGGTGCCGCCATGAAAGCGATCGGGGCGCCGCGCGATGGCGCGTAAGGGGCGAAATCCTCGAGGCAGACGGCCGACCGATCGGCAACGGCAACGCAGCGTGCGACC
>JAJFBI010000507.1 GCA_020697385.1 Microvirga sp.
GGCCGACCTGCAGGTTCTCACGGATGGTGCGGGCGAACAGCATGGGCTCCTGGAACACCACGCCGATGTTGCGGCGGAGCGACGAGAGCGTCACGTCGCGAATGTCGAGCCCGTCGATGCGGATGCAGCCCGATTGCGGATCGAAGGCACGGTGCAGGAGACCCAACGTGGTCGATTTTCCGGAGCCGGTCGCGCCCACCAGTGCGACGTTCTCGCCCTCATGGACGGTGAAGGAGACGTCCTGCACGGCGGAGCGCTTGCCGTCATAGGAGAAGCTCACATTGTCGAAAACCACGTCGCCCCCGTAACGCGGCACATCCTGGGCGTTCGGACGGTCGTGCACCACCGGCGCCGTATCCAGAATCTCGAAGAATTCCTGCAGCTTCGGCGCCTGCATGAAGAGCTGGTTGATGAAGCTCACGGCCTGCTCGAGGCGCCCGATCAGCATGGTGGCCATGCTCATGAACATGACGATCTCGCCGATGGTGGCGAGCCCGTTCAGATGCAGCCACGTGCCGAGCAGGAAGATCGCCGTGACCGTGATGGTGGCAGACGCCCGCGACGCGACGGCGGCCAGCGCCCACCAGGACAGAACCGGATTTTGTGCCTGGAGCAGCTGGTTGATGATGGTTCTGAGCGAGCGCGTCTCGGCCTCGACGCGGGTGAAGGACTGGATCACCGGCACATTGCCGAGCGCATCGGAGGCATGCTCCGCGAGATTGGAGTGGTAGCGCTCGACGGAGCCCTGCAGGGTTTCGGTCTTGCGCAGCACGACGGCGGTCAACACCGCGAACACGGCGACGAGCGCGACGAGCAGGAGGCCGAGACGCCAATTCAGGAACACGGTGAGCGGCAACAGCACGACAAGCGCGATCAGGGCGGACATGTGCTCGCGGAAGAAGCCGAGCCACAGCCAGGACATGGCGCCCGAGCCCTCCAGCATCACCTTCAGGACACGGCCCGAATGGGTCGAGGTGTGGAAGGCGAGCGGCAGTTCGAGCACGTGTTCGAAATAGTTCGCCACCACAGCCAGGCGCCGGCGATGGGCGAGGCGGTCCGCATGGAGCGCCACGAGGGCGCCGGCGCCGATTGAGAACAGGCCGAAGGCCACCCAGGCCAGGATGAGCGGCGTCAGGATTCCGAAGGTCACAGGCGGCGTGCCCGGCACTTGGCCGCGGGTGAGCACATCGATGATGCGGCCGAACAGGATCGGCTCCGCGAAGGCGGAAATCGCCAGGGCCACATTGGCGAGTGTCAATATGGCGCCGACCCGGAGATCGGATCCGAGCTGGCCGAGAACACGGATATAGAGCCTGATCAGCCGCATGGGGGTGACTCTGCCAAGGGAACGGACCTTAGGACGAAAACTCCGCTCGCGATAGAGAGTTGCGTCTCAAGAGGGCTCACGCCGGCGCGGTGCACCTTCATGCATCAGCCCTCCTGGGCATGAGCCGGCCGCAGCTTCCGCCTGAAGCGGCCGATCCACCGAGGTCCCGGCTTCGGCTGCGGAGAACGCTTTGGACGGGCCAGAAGAACGGCGCCCTCGCTGGTCTTGCGAATATGAAGGGTGCGGGTGTGGAATTCCTCCAGTCCCGGCCGGTGCCCGATGGACATCACGCTTGCGCCCTTCAGCTCGTTCTCGAACAGCGCCAGCATGGAGGCTTGGTTGTCCTCGTCGAGAGCGGAGGTTGCCTCGTCCATGAACACCCATTGCGGCTTGTGCAGAATGACGCGGGCGAAGGCCACCCGCTGCTGCTGGCCCAGCGACAGGCTGCGGTCCCAGCGCTCGTGCCGGTCGAGCATGTCGAGGAACTCGCCGAGGCCGCAGCGCTCGAGCGCCGCCCGCACGTCCTTGTCGTCGAAGGTGTCGGGCGATGCCGGATAGCTGATGGCGGCCCGCAGGGTTCCCAGAGGCAGGTAAGGACGCTGCGGCAGGAACATCATCTCCTCGGGCTTGGGAACGCGGACCTTGCCGGAGCCCCAGGGCCAGAGGCCGGAAATGGCGCGGAAAAGCGTGCTCTTGCCGGCCCCGGATTCACCCATGATCAGCACGCGCTCACCGGGCTTGATCTCGGCCGTCGCGTCCTCAATCAGGATGCTGCCGTCACTGAGCCCGATCGACACGCTCTCGAAGCTGAGCCAGCCTTTCGGATGCGGGGCGATGTCGATGCGGCGGTTCTCGGCCGCAACCACATCGAGATCCAGGGCCGCCTGCCGGAAGGTCGCGACACGCAGCACCGCCGAGCGCCAATCGGCGATCTTCGGGAAGTTGTCGACGAAGTAGCGCAGGGCCGACTGCACCTGATTGAAGGCGCCCACCACCATCATCATTTCGCCGAACGACAGACGCCCCGCAAAATAGTCCGGCGCTGCCGCAAGGATCGGCACCACGATGGCAAGCCAGCCGTAGCCCGACGTGATCCAGGTCAGCCGGGCGAGACCGCTGGAAAGGCGCCGCGAGGCCTTCAGCACGGCTTCCACGAACTCGTCCAGGCTGCGGCGCTCGTCGGGCTCGCCGTTGTAGAGCGCAACGCTCTCAGCGCTCTCGTTCACGCGCACGAGCGCATAGCGCAGCTCCGCCTCGCGGGCATAACGTTCCGTGTTGAGCCGGATCAGCGGGCGGCCGACGAGCCAGGTGAGGCCCGACCCGATGCCCGCATAGCCCAAGGCAACCCACACCATGTAGCCGGGGATCGTGATGGCGTTGCCGGCGATCGTGAAGGTGACGGGGCTGGACAGGCCCCACAGCACCCCGATGAAGCTGACGAGCAGCAGAAGGGCCTGCAGCATGCCGACTCCGAGCTCCGTCGAAAGCTCGGAGAACAGGCGGCAATCCTCCTGCATGCGCTGATCCGGCTGAGACCCGCTCTTGCCCATGAAGCCGAGCTGGTAGGCGTGGTTGGGCTTAAGCCAGAGGTCGAGCAGCACCTGGGTGAGCCGCTCCCGGAGGCGGATCTTGAGGCGTTCCTGCAGCCAGGTCTGCGCCACCACCAGAGCCAGCAGAACGGCGACGATCACCAGAAAGACGAGGAACTGGTTGAAGAATGCGGAGGTATCGCGCTTCTCAACCGCATCGAAGAAGGCGCCATTCCACTGGTTGAGCCTCACCTGGCCGAACATGTTGCCGATGAGAATGACGAGGATGGCCACGGACAGCCGCAGCATCGGCCAGCCCTTGCGACCCCGGAGCATGTCGCGAAAGAGCACATAGAGTTCCCGGCCGATGCTCGGCTTCACCTCGGCGATGGCATCATCAGGGTGCTGAGGATCGGGCTCGTGCGCGGCAGCCTTCTTCGCTTCCTTGGCCAGCGTGTTGTCCTGACCGGGACCGACTTCCTGCTCACGTCCAGTCGCCGGCGGCGGGGGCACTTGCCTGCCCAATTTCGGGTCG
>JAJFBI010000038.1 GCA_020697385.1 Microvirga sp.
GATTACCCAGTCGCGGCTCATGTTCTCAACCGCTCCCAGCTGCCCGTATGGCACGGTGTAGACCGGGCCGCGATGATGCCGCAGCTTCACCGAGCGGAAACCGAGCTTCTCCACCGTACCCTTGTAGCTGCCGCTCTGGATGTACTCGCCGACCCGAAAAGCGTCATCGAGAAGGTAGAAGATGCCGCTGATGATGTCCTTGACCAGCGTCTGCGAGCCGAAGCCGATGGCGACGCCAAAAATGCCCGCGCCCGCGATCAGGGGGCCGATCTCCACCCCCAGCGACGAGAGCGCCATCAGCACGGCCACTGTGGCCAGGACGATGAACGCCGCCATCCGGAACATCGGCAGCAGGGTCCGAACGCGCGCCTGACGCAAGGCGGCCTCGCTGCCGGGCGGGGCCGCCGCCTGCAAGCTCGACAGACGCCGGTCGATCTGTGCCTTGACTACCTGCCACAGGAAGTCGGCCACCAGCAGGATCACGATGCTGCTCAAGGCGCCCCGCACCAGCCGGGTCACGACCGTGTCGGCATTGGTCATCGCGCCCCAATCGATCCCCCAGACCCAGCCAAGAAACAGGACGGCCGCGACGATCAGAACGGCCCGGATGCCTCGATCCAGGTAGACGGCTCCAAGTTCGTGCTGGTTGTCGGTCTCCGCGCCTCCGGGAGGCCGCAGCAGGTGGCGGGCGGATCGTTTGGTGATCCGCACCGCCTGAGGCAAAACGATGGCCACGACCAGCAGCCAGAACAGGCGCATCAGGCCCGCAACCCATAATCCCCATAGCAGGACGAGACAGAGCGACAGCAGCCACGTCCCGAGAGCATGGTGACGCCGAAGTTGTTCCGGCGCCTCTGGGGCCATCGGGGGAGGAATTGGCCGGCGCCAGACGGCCTCGACCGCGATAGCCAGGAGGCCGATGCCCAGGATGTAAGCAACCAGCTGGCGCCCTTCGGGCGAGAACCCGAGGGTCCTCACGAACTCGACGGTGGCCCAGCCGAACGCGAACCAGCCGACGAACAGCACGATGCGGCGGTACCAGAACCAGGCCGCTTGGCCCGCCATTGGAATGACCCGAAGGACGTCAGGATCGTGGAGGCCCACCGCCCGGGGGGAGAGCAGGATCCGGCTCACCAGAAGGGCGAACCGCAACAGCAGCGCTGCAATCAGGTAAGCGAGCACGATGCGCCTGAGCAAAGGCGGCCAATCGAAGACGAGGAATGCGCCGAGGCTCCCCAACGCGAAGATTGCGACATGGGCCAAGCCGAACGCCAAGCGCATGCCGATCATCCGCAGACGCTCGTTCGCGGTCGCCACCGGGTGGGCGGCGATCCGCCCACGTGCAGATGCCGTGGCCCTCCTCACGATCCACTCGGCTCCAGCCCCAAGGCCGAGAAAGCCCAGCACAAGAAGGATAACATCGAAGGCGGATCGGCTCTGGAGCTCCTGCGACAGCAGATCGGCGCCCCGCCTGGCCTCGTGGGGCAGACGGGGCCCCGCCGCCGCCACGGAAGCCAGATGCATCCGCATCGCCTCAACCCGCGACGCCAGAAGCTCGGAGTTTATGTCCTGCGGCTGTTGCGCCGTATGTTGGGGCGGCACATCGCTTGGCGCTGTTACCTGCTTCTGTTGGGCCATCCACGTCCGGGTGGCAGGATCCTCCAGCAGTCTGAGGAGTTCCTGGACCTGGGGCGGCGGAACGGCGGGAGCTGGAGCAGTCTGGGCATAGGCCAAGCCGCCCCCCGCCTGGACCACGATCAGGAACATCAGCCTCCACAGGGCACAGGCCAACGCCTGGAGACGTTTCGTGCTCACAGCTCGCTCCGATAAGGGCTGGCTACGGACAGTGGTAGACGATCTGGCCGTAGGAGTTCACGACCTGCTGGCAGCCCGGGTTGGCGTAATAGTAAGTCCCTGCCGCCGCAGCTCCGGCTGCCGCCCCGTAGGCGACGGTCCTGCGGGTGGTCCGGCGGGCCACGCCGGCGTAGCTCATGGGCGTTGCCGGCCGTCCGACCCTCGCCTCCGCCTGACTGATGAACGAACCGGATGGAACAGGCTTGGTGCCGCTCCAGAGCAGAGCCGCACCGCTGGCCAGCAGCGCGAGACCGGCGAGACGTATTGGCTTGGGAGCATTCATTTCACACCTCCGGGAACGACGCCGGCTGGAATGTCATCGATGTCCCTGAGCAGAGTGATCGCGACGCCGCTGGAGCCCTCTGGCGCCTTGAAGGCGAACGCGTCCGGCGCAGGGCTGACGCCGGCCTTCCAGTCCCTGAGCCGCAGTGTGTACTGGGGGGCGGCGCCGACCGCCTTGCTGGTGATGACGTACTTGCGTGGCACCGGCCGCTCGCCGACCTCGACCCAGATCTGCCAATCGGTGTCGAGGTTGCGGAAGGCAAGATGCTCGCACTCGACACCCTCGACGACGCCGCGGCCGACATGCTTGGCCTCCAGCACCCCGGCCATCAGCTCCTCATAAGGCTTCGACAGCAGGAGATCGGCACCTGGGAGTTCGAGAGGCGCCTCGGTCCGGAGCCGGTCGACGACCTCATCGAAGGTGCCGGCGGCGGGCACCTGGGCGAATCGGTTGCCGCCCCTGTCATAGACGGTCACGCTGGACCCATCCGAGATGAGTTCGACATCGGCGTAGCCGCCGATGCGACTGACCCGGAACTTGTTCGGTCGGCTCACGGTGATGTCGCCGGAGGCGCTGAACTGGATCTTCTCGACAGCCGGGGTCACCACCTCAATGTCGGCATCATACTTCAGCGACAGGTTTTCCTGCCGGCTAACGTAGTCGGCCATGGCTTTCAGGATGGTCTGCGCAGCCCCTTCCGTCGCCCATGCAGCGGCCGTGGGAGCGCTCGTGATGGCCATGGCGGCGAGAAGGCTTAGCGCCGACTTTCTGAACGCCGCGCTCGGAAGCGAACGGATCCCTCGTCTCATTGCGTGATCCTTTCCTGGACGTCCTCGGGCGAGAACCCGCGAAGACAGCCGTGCCTCGCCCTATTGAATCGACAGAACGTGGGATCACTTTAAGCCGGGTGGAACACCGTGCTTGACCGACAGGGACAATCTCTTGACAGTTTAAGCCGCACGCGCGTCATCCATGATGGCCTTCGCCTCGCCAGGTCGTCGGCGTCTGGCCCGACCAGCGCCGGAAGGCCCGGGTAAAGGCGCTGGCTTCGGAATAGCCGAGGGCAGCCGCAATCTGGGCAAGCGGCACCTCGGTGCCCTCCAGCAACTGACGGGCGATTTCGAACCGGATCTCATTCGTGATCGCCCGATAGCCCATGCCGCTGCCCTTGAGGCGGCGGCTCAGGGTGCGCCGGTGCATCGCCAGCAGATGGGCGATGTCCTCCGCCGAGCAGTGGTTGCTGGTTAGCCGCACGCGCAGCAACCGTCGGATGTCGTCCGAGAACTCGGTGGACTGGCTGCCTTTGATCTGTGCGATCCGCTCTTCCAATAGGACCCGCATTACCGGATCGGCCCCGGCAATCCTTACATCGAGGTCTCGGACTGCGAAGACGATGATGGCGCTCTCCTGATTGAAACGGACGGGCGCGCGAAAGTGGCGGCGATAAGGCTTCTGATCCATGGGGGCGGCTCGGGGTAGCAACACCTCGATCGGGTTCCAGTCGGCCCCGCACAGGGCCCGCAGAGCATTGACAGCCACTGCAAGGGATCCATCCGAGATCTGGTCGGCACTCTCGGCCTCGGGCTGGTAGACCGAGAAGGTGAACAGGGCCGTGTCGCCGCTGACCGTCAGTGATGGGACGGAGCCCCGGTTCTGGATGCTCAGGTTGGAGACCAACGCCCGCATGGCGTCACCCACGGTCTCAGACTGCTGCATCAGGCGCCCGACCATGCCGAGCGACAGGATCGTGGCGCGCTGGCCGACGAGGAGCCCGAAATGGGGACAGTTCGTGCGGGCCACGCTTAGGGTGAGCAACCGGCCCAAAGCGGCGTGCGGAATGACATTTGCCCCGTCGGCAAAGAGGCTCGGGTCGAGCCCCGCCTCCCTGATGATTGGATCGGGATCGAGGCCGAACTCGCGCAGGGCGGGCACGATCTCCTTGGCGACCCCGAGGTGGATATAGCCAGGAAGAAGCGTCAGTCCCAGCTCTGCCCGGATAGCCGAGGGGACCAATAGCGGTGCCCCTTGATGGATGCTCGTGTATTTGGATGCAGGCCCGCTATTATCAGTCATCGCCTTGACCTCTTCGCTGCATTCAGCCCAAACAGGCAAACCGCAATTAGTAGTCGCGTAACCAGCAAATGCCGCGTTAGCCAAGCTTACATTAGCCTATGTAGATGGACATTTGGGCCGTTTCACGGAATGGCATCGTTCAATTCTGACTATTTCCCTCTATTGATTTTAGGCTAAGATTTCGGCCAGATTGTGTAACACTGAATAAGTTATTAGTATGCCGCTGGTAAGTATATTGACAGATCCGAAGTAAGTCGGATGGGCTAGCGGCCCATGCCTCCGCAGCGATCTGGTTGTTTTGTTGAATTGGAAGGTCCAGATCGAGACCGCGCCTTTAGAATAATGCCCCTGCATTCCAAACTGATGGCGGGCAACATGAAAGCAACCCTCATCCTTACCACCTTGGCATTGTGTTGACGTAAGTCTCGTCGAGAAACACCGGCCGGTGCGGCTGCTCGCGCATGCGCGGCTGACGGTGAGCATGCCAGACCCGGCGCTCATCCCGCACGTCGGCGCGTGCGCACTCAGCTGCCATCAGGGCTTTTTTATAGGTGAAGCCGCGCCGGCACAGAAAGTCCACTCCTGTCTTGTATCGATGTCCTGGATGATGGCGAGGTCCTCTGTCGGCCATTCCAGGACATCCGACCTTCCGCGTAGGATCGAACCTGCGCCAACGTCGCCGGATAGTCCTGTGATCGCGGTCTGAAGAGCACGCGAGAGTACTACGGGATTGCCTCTCTGGCCTTTGAACACGGGAACGAGAGCCGCTGGCTCTCCGCTGTCATGCCAGTTGGCGACAAGAGCATCGATGAGCCCTGGCCTGACAAAGGGCATGTCCCCAAGAAGAATGATCGCGGCCCGCGCCTCCGGCGGCAATGCCGAGAAGCCGGCCTTCAGGGATGTCGACAGGCCATCCGCGAAAAGGGGATTGTGGACAATCTCGACCGGAAGTGCCGTCAACTCTGCCTGAACGTCTTCAGCGCGATGACCGGTGACTACAAGGACGGGGCTGGCCGTGGACTGGACGGCAGCCTCCGCCACGTGGCGCACCAGAGCCTTGCCGCCGACTCGGGCGAGCAGCTTCGGCTCCTCACCGAACCGGGTGCCGCGCCCGGCTGCCAGGAGAATGGCCGCTACACCGCTCATTCCTCACTCTCGCTCTTGCCGCCTTCGCGCGGCTGCGGCCGGGAGACGATCTCCATGAGAAGCCCTCCGACACCCAGGGCCATGATGTCGGCCCGCGTTACAGGCACGTCCGCCAGAAGGCGGTGCAGGATCCAGTCGAATCCATTCTCCTTGGGGGACCGGGCGCAGCCGGGGGCGCCGATGACGGGCTTACCGGCGATGGAGCCCACAAGAAGCAGATTGCCCGGGTCGACCGGCATGCCGAAATGCTCCACCCGTCCGCCGGCCATCTCGATGGCCGATGGGATGACATCGCGCCGATCGGCGATGGCCGAGGCTCCGAAAACAACGATGAGTTCCGCGCCGCTATCCGCCTGCAAAGCCAGTTCCCTGGCCAAAGCGGCGGCCTCGTGCGGGACGCGTCGATCCTGAATGATCCGAGCGTGTGCCGTTTCCAGCCGGCTGCCAAGCACTGCAAGGGTCTTGTCGATCACACTTGCCTTGAGGCCCGGAAGAGTCGTTGAGACAACCCCGACCATGCGCCGCGTGTAAGGCGCAACCCGCAAGGTATCCTTGCCGGCGCTCTCGATCCCTTTCTGAAGCAGGATTTCCGGGATCGCATAGGGAATGATCTTGATGGTGCCGATCATCTCCCCTGCGACGACCGGCCTGTAGGCCGGCAGGGTGGCGACCGTCATAGCCTCGTCGACGGCGTTGAGTTGGTTGATTGCATCGACGTCGATGATGAGAACGCCCGCGCTTCTGGCATAGAGATTGGATCGCCCGGTGAAGGGAGCCTCGACAGCGATGTTGTTGCCTGCAAGCACATGAGCAAGGCGGAAGGCTGCTTCGTCTTCACCAATGTCGCCGGGTTCGAACCGAGCGGCAATGAGGGTCGCAACGCCAGCCTGCTTCAGGCGCTCGGCGATGTCCGCGGTGACGAGGGTTCCCTTCTTCACCACGGTCTCGCCGGCCCGAACGCTGTGAGCCGCCAGGGCCCCGACGGCTTCGTCAACTGGTATCTGTCCGAACTTCACGCCGAACGCCTCCGCTCCTTGCGCAGGCTTGCGACGATCTCGGCCAGGATCGAGACCGCGATCTCCGCAGGAGAAACGGCCCCGATGTCGAGGCCGATGGGCGCATGGATGCGGGCGATATCCGTTTGCGTGAATCCGGCCTCGATCAGGCGCTGGACTCGTCGTTCATGGGTTTTACGCGAGCCGAGCGCCCCGATGTAGAAGCACTCCGACTTCAAGGAGGCGCTGAGCGCAGGATCGTCGATCTTCGGATCATGAGTGAGCGCCACGACAGCCGTGTACCGGTCGATCCCGATCTCCGGCAGAACCGCATCGGGCCACTCCGCCAAGAGCGGCACGTCAGGGAAGCGCTCGGGCGTCGCGAAGGCCGTACGCGGGTCGATGATCGTGATGTCGAGATCGAGGCCTCTGGCCATGGGTGCCAGCGCCTGACTGATATGAACGGCCCCAATGACCACTACTCTCACCGGTGGCGACTGCACGGTCAGGAAGAACTGGCGGCCATCCCGCTCGACGAGCCCGCTTTTCCCGCGGCGCAGGCTGTCCTGCAGTTCCAGAGCCAGCGGGTCGGTTTCGACCTCCGCCTCCCGAACAAGACGCTGCTCGCCGGATGCGACGTCGGTCACGAGGATGGCGGCGCGCCGCGCGGCGCGCTCTGCGTTGAGATCCGACAGAAGGCTCAGGCGCATGAAATCTAATCCAATCGCTCGACATAGACCCTGATCCGTCCGCCGCAGGACAACCCGACCTGCCAGGCGGTCTCGTCAGCCACCCCGAACTCGATCATGCGCGGCTTTCCATCGGCAATGACGTCCAGGGCCTCCGTGATCACCGCACCTTCGACGCAGCCGCCGGAGACCGACCCGAGGAAGTTCGTGTCGCCGTCGATCACCAGATGACTGCCCACGGGTCGCGGCGCCGATCCCCAGGTCTCGACCACGGTGGCAATCGCCACGCCCCTGCCCTCGCGCCTCCAGGCTTCTGCCGTCTTCAGGATATCCGTATCGGTCGAGAGCATGAGGGTTCCCATGAATGAAGCTGGCTCAAGAGCCGCTCGGTGAACGATACTGCCATCACCGCATCCATGACCGCAACCGGCATGCTGACATCTCCGGGCTCGCTCTTCCAGAGCATTGACAGGCATGGCATTGCGGCGTCTGATCTGTCTCAATCAGGCATCGCCGTCCGAGGGGCCGCCCGCAGGATGCTGAACGAGATCTACAACCGCCAAATCCTCGAGCTTGCGGCCGACATTCCGCATCAAGGGACGCTGCCGGATGCGGATGCCAGCGCAAAGGCCCATTCGAAGCTGTGCGGATCGACAGTGACGGTGCATCTGAAGCTCGACGGCAATGTCGTCAGCGCCTTCGCCCATGAGGTGAAGGCCTGCGCCCTGGGCCAGGCCTCCTCGTCGATCATGGGACGGCATGCGATCGGCTCGACTGCCGAGGAACTCAGGGCCCTCCGTGATGAGATGCACCACATGCTGAAGGCGGGCGGAAAGCCGCCATCCGGCAAATGGGCCGATCTCGCCCTGCTGGAGCCGGCGCGGGACTTGAAGGCACGCCATGCCTCCATCCTCCTCACCTTCGATGCCGTTGTCGATGCGCTTGCCAAGGCCGAGCTGGAACGGACCGCCACGGCGCCCGGCGCCTGAGCAACACCGCGCTTGCGTTGCAGCAATGCTTGGGAGGTGACGCACCGCCTGATTTGCCCTTACTCTGCTGTTCGGGCTGTTGACAGGAGGAGAACTCAGCATGGCAATGACGATGCAGGGCGAAGTGGCACTTCCGGCCGACCGGGCGACGGTGTGGGCAGCTCTCAACGATCCGGAGGTCCTGAAGGCGGCGATCCCCGGATGCCAGGAGTTGGAGAAGCTCAGCGACACGGAGTTCCAGGCAACCGCCAAGGTCTCAGTGGGCCCTGTGAAAGCAACCTTCAAAGGCGGCGTTACCCTTACCGATCTCGACCCGCCCAACGGCTACACCATTGGCGGCGAGGGCCAGGGCGGTGTTGCCGGCTGGGCCAAGGGCGGTGCGAAGGTGCGCCTTGAGGACATCGAAGGCGGAACGAAGCTGGTCTACGATGTCGAGGCCAATGTGGGCGGCAAGATCGCGCAGCTTGGCGGGCGTCTCATCAACGGCGTCGCCAAGAAATACGCCGACGAGTTCTTCGCCAATTTCGCCAAGATTCTCTCGCCTGCAGAAACGGCCGCGTGAGCGCATCTTCACGAACGATCCTTTGAATTATTCCAATGCTTGACCGTTCCAGCGGAGCGGTCCACACTCGTTTTCGACGATCCGGTCTTCCGCGACCGTCCAATAAGAATGCCTGCCGGTGCCTGAGACCACCTGAAGGTTGGCCTGGTAGCCGGCAACACAGGAGGAAAGCACGCATGACCACCGTCTCCCTGACGGTGAACGGTCAATCCGTCACCGCAGACGTCGATCCCCGCACCCTGCTCGTTCAATTCCTGCGCGACAATCTGAGACTCACCGGAACCCATGTGGGCTGCGACACCAGCCAATGCGGCGCCTGCGTCGTCCACCTGAACGGCCAAGCCGTGAAATCCTGCACCACCCTCGCCGTTCAGGCCAATGCCAGCGTCGTCACCACCATCGAGGGCATCACTGCAGGAGGTGAACTGCACCCGATGCAGGCGGCGTTCCGCGAGCATCATGGCCTTCAATGCGGCTACTGCACGCCGGGCATGATCATGTCGGCCATCGATATCGTGAACCGCAAAGGGAACGCTCTCGACGAGGAGACCATCCGGGCGGAACTCGAAGGCAATCTGTGCCGCTGCACGGGCTATCACAACATCGTCAAGGCCGTCGCCGCGGGCGCTCGGGCCATGGCCCAGGAGCCTCTGACGCAGGCTGCGGAGTAAGTCTCGACACGCTCGTCCAACGCACGGCGCCCTCCTGAACAGGTGCGAACGGCAGGCGAGGCTCAAGGCAGGCGCATCAGCTCCAATGCCTGTTTCGAGATCTCCGCTTCGCTTCCGCCCCGGTGAGGGCCAACGAAGACCAGGGAGGATTTCATGACCGCAACAGGGATCGGCGCACCCGTTCGCCGAAAAGAGGATCAGCGTTTCGTCACCGGCCAGGGACGCTACGTCGACGACTTCAACCGTCCTGGCCAGGCCCACGCCTATTTTCTGCGCTCGCCGCATGCACATGCCGCCATCCGGTCCATCGACACGGGACCGGCCATGATCATGCCGGGCGTGATCGCCATCTTCACGGGCGACGATCTCGCAGCCGACAAGATCGGTGGGCTCATCTGCGGCTGGATGATCCATTCCAAGGACGGCTCCCCGATGAAGGCCGGGCCTCATCCAGCACTCGCCCAGGGCAAGGTGCGCTATGTGGGCGACCATGTGGCGGTGGTGATTGCGGAGACGCTCGCTCAGGCCAAGGACGCGGCCGAAGCCATCGTGGTCGACTACGACGTTCTCCCGGCGGTCGTCGACACGGCCCAGGCCACGAAGGCGTCGGTTCAGGTGCACGACGTCTCGTCCGACAACACCGTGTTCAACTGGCATCTCGGCAACAAGGACGAGACGGAAGCGGCCTTCGCGCGGGCAAAGCACGTGACCAAGATCGACCTCGTCAACAACCGGCTGGTCCCCAACCCTATCGAGCCCCGCGCAGCGGTCGGCGAATACGATTTCGGAACCGACAACTACACGCTCTACACCACGAGCCAGAACCCGCACGTGGCCCGGCTGGTGCTCTCCGCCTTCATTGGCGTCGCACCCGAGCACAAGCTACGCGTCATCGCGCCGGATGTGGGCGGAGGATTCGGCTCCAAGATCTTCATCTATGCGGAAGAGACGGTCTGCGTCTGGGCGGCGAAGAAGGTCAAGCGCCCCGTGAAGTGGACCTCGGACCGCTCGGAAGCGTTCCTGTCCGACGCGCACGGACGGGACCACGTCACCCATGCGGAGATGGCGACCGACGAGAACGGCAAGATCATTGCCCTGAGGGTTCACACCACCGCCAATCTTGGCGCCTATCTCTCCACCTTCTCCTCCTCCGTGCCGACCTATCTGTATGCCCCGCTCCTGTCGGGCCAGTACGACATTCCGGCGATCTACTGCGAGGTCGACGGGGTCTATACGAACACGGCGCCGGTGGATGCCTATCGCGGCGCAGGACGTCCCGAGGCCACCTTCGTGGTCGAGCGCCTCGTCGAGAAGACCGCGCGCGAACTGGGTCAGAACCCGGCCGAGTTCCGCCGCAAGAATTACATCACCCAATTCCCTCACACGACACCGGTGATCATGACCTATGATACCGGCGATTATGCCGCCTCCCTCGACAAGGCGCTGGAGATTGCCGACTACAAGAACTTCCAGCAGCGCAAGCAGGAGAGCGCCCGCCGCGGCAAGCTGCGGGGCATCGGCTTCTCAAGCTATATCGAGGCCTGCGGCATCGCTCCCTCGCAGGCGGTGGGTTCTCTCGGTGCAGGCGTTGGTCTTTGGGAATCCGCTGAGGTGCGCGTCAACCCGACCGGCTCCGTCGAGGTGCTGACCGGCTCCCATAGCCATGGGCAAGGCCACGAAACCACCTTCGCCCAGCTCGTCTCCGACCGGCTCGGCATTTCCATCGATCAGGTCAGCATCGTGCACGGGGACACCGACAAGGTGCAGTTCGGCATGGGTACCTACGGCTCACGTTCCGGTGCTGTCGGTATGTCGGCCATCGCGAAGGCGATCGACAAGGTGATCGCCAAGGGCAAGAAGGTGGCGGCCCATGTGCTCGAAGCGTCAGAGGGCGACATCGAGTTCAAGGACGGGCGCTTCGGCGTGGCCGGCACCGACCGTTCCATGGCCTTCGGCGAAATCGCCCTTCAAGCCTACATCGCCCACAAGTTCTCGGGCCAGGATCTGGAGCCCGGCCTGAAGGAGGGAGCGTTCTACGATCCCACCAACTTCACCTTCCCGGCCGGCGTCCACATCTGCGAAGTCGAGATCGACCCGGATACAGGCGTGACCAAGATCGAACGCTGGACTGCGGTGGACGATTTCGGGGTGATCATCAACCCGATGATCGTCGAAGGTCAGGTGCACGGCGGCATCGCGCAGGGCGTGGGTCAGGCTCTCCTCGAAGGCGCCTTCTATGACGAGAGCGGTCAGCTCATCACGGCGAGCTTCAACGATTACTGCATGCCGCGCGCCATCGACCTGCCGTCCTTCCAGGTCGGCATGACGGTAACCCCCTGCCCTTCGAACCCGCTTGGGATCAAAGGCTGCGGCGAGGCGGGAGCCATCGCGGCTCCGCCAGCGGTCATCAACGCCATCACCGATGCGCTCGGACATGAGGACATCGCGATGCCGGCAACGCCTCAGGCGGTGTGGCGGGCGGCCCAGAAGGCGCGCATGCCCATGGCGGCGGAATAAGGGAGGACGGGAATGTACGCTTTCGAATATCACCGCCCCACGAGCGTCAAGGAGGCCGCCGGCCTCGCCAGTCAGGCCGAGGACACCAAGTTCCTCGCCGGCGGGCACACCCTGCTGCCGACCATGAAGCTGCGGCTCGCGGGGCCTTCCAATCTGATCGATCTCGGCCAGATTGCGGAACTGCGCGGCATTGAGCGCTCCGGTGACACGATCACTATCGGGGCTATGATGAAGCATGCAGAGGTCGCGAACTCGGC
>JAJFBI010000508.1 GCA_020697385.1 Microvirga sp.
GCCTCGTGAATATCGGCCAGACCTTCCCGCCCATCGCGGTCTTGGCCATCGCCGTGCCGCTCGTGGGCTTCGGGGAAAAGCCCACCTTCATCGCGCTTTTTCTCTACGGTCTCCTGCCGATCTTCGAGAACACCCTGGCCGGCCTGACGGGCGTGTCGCCCCGGACGCTCGAGGCCGCCAAGGGCATGGGGATGAATGCCCGCCAGCGCCTGTGGCAGGTGGAGCTGCCGCTCGCCCTGCCGGTGATCCTCGCCGGCATCCGCCTCTCGGTCATCATCAGCCTCGGGACCGCCACCATCGGCTCGACCGTGGCGGCCAAGGGGTTGGGCGAGGTCATCATTGCGGGCCTTCAATCCAACAACGTGGCGTTCATTCTCCAGGGCGGATTGGTGGTTGCCTTGCTGGCGGTTCTGATCCACGACGGGCTCGGACTGGTCGAGCGGGCCGCTGCGAGGCGACTTGGCCGCCCCCTGGACGGGACTGCATGACGATTCTGGCACGACTGAAAACCGAAACCCGTGCGGCGCACGACCGCATCGAGGCGGCGATGGATCTCGACCGCCGGATCGCCACGCGCGATGGCTACCGCGATCTGCTGATCCGCTTTTACGGGTTCCACAAGGCTTGGGAGTCGGAGGCAGCGGGCCGAGCCCCCGACCCGGGCTTCTTCGAGCGCCGGCGCAAGACGCAGCTTCTGGTTCAGGATCTCGAAGCCCTAGGATTGAAGTCGGATGACATCATCCGTTTGCCACAATGCCGGCCTTTGATGCCGCTCCCGGGCCCGGAGGCGGTGCTGGGGAGCATGTATGTGGTCGAGGGCTCCACCCTGGGCGGCGCCATCATCGCCCGCGAGGTGGAGCGCCGGCTCGGGCTCGACGCGGAGACGGGCTGCGCCTATTTCCGCAGCTACGGACGTGATATTGCGGCCATGTGGAGGTCGTTCGGCGCGGTGCTTCTGGAAGCATCCTCGCCGGAGGTCGACGATCTGATCGTCGAGTCCGCACAAAACACCTTCACCGTGATGCATGATTGGCTGTGCGAGACCCCATGACCCTGCAAACGCCGCAAGACATCGACCTGACAGCCTGCGACCGGGAGCCGATCCATATTCCGGGCAGCATCCAGCCGCACGGAATCCTTCTCGCGATCCGGCTCTCCGACCGCACGCTCGCCTATGCCAGCGCCAACATCGCGGACACCTTCGGGCTCGATCCGACAGGCACCCTGGGCCGGCCCTTGGCCGAAATCCTTCCGATCCTGGCCCAGGAATTCGAGACGCAGCTCGCCGATCCGCCGCCGGCCGGGACGACGCGCTACATCCGCATGATCGAGCTTGCCACGACAAGGGGCCAGCGGGCTTATGAGGCGGCGATCTCCCGCTCAGGCGAATGCGCCGTCCTGGAGCTTGAGGAAACGCCCTCGGATTCCGTTTCGAGCCTCGATGCGCTCTATCCCACCTTGCGCCGCTTCGTGGAGCAATTGCAGGGAGCCTCCAGCATCGATGCCCTGTGCGGGCTTGCGGCGCAGGACGTTCGCCGCATGACCGGGTTCGACCGGGTGCTGATCTATCGCTTCGACGAGCATTGGAACGGCACCGTCATCGCCGAGGACCGCAACGAGGTCCTGCCATCTTATCTCGACCTGCGCTTTCCGGCCTCGGACATCCCGGCCCAGGCGCGGGAACTCTACCGGCGCAACCGCCTGCGCATCATTTCCGATGCCAACTACACACCCGTGCCGATCCAGTCGCGGGATCCCGCCCCGCTGGACCTGAGCGACTCGGTGCTGCGCAGCGTCTCGCCGGTGCATCTCGAATACATGCGCAACATGGGGACGCTCGCCTCCATGTCGATCTCGATCCTGCGCGACGGCAGGCTGTGGGGCCTGATCTCGTGCCACAGCAAGGAGCCGAAGCGGGTCTCGCTCCAGGTGCGCAACGCCTGCGATTTCCTCACGCAGATCTTCTCCCTGCAGCTTGAGGCGCGCGAGAACACGTCGCTGGCTGAAAACCGGGTGCGTCTCGGCACCGTGCAGACGCGGCTTCTCGCCCACATGGCGGCGGAAGAACATTTCATCGCAGGCCTCGTGAACCACCCGGACGACCTCATGCTCCTAGCAGGCGCGCAAGGAGCGGCGGTGCTGACGCAGGACCATTGCTGGTGCCTCGGCCAGACTCCTGCCGAGAAGGACGTCAAGGCTCTGTTCGCCTGGCTCTCGCGGAACAATCAGGAGGACGTCTTCGCAACGGACAGCCTGTCTCAGGTCTACCCGGCGGCAAAGGCCTATACGGACCGGGCCAGCGGCCTTCTGGCGATCTCGGTTTCGAAGGCACATTCGAGCTATGTTCTCTGGTTCCGCCCCGAGGTGGTCCAGACCGTCAAATGGGGCGGCAATCCGCAGAAACCGGTCCAGGAAGAGGCAGGCACGGCCCGGCTCCACCCCCGTCGCTCCTTCGAGATCTGGAAGGAGACGGTGCAGGAGCGCTCCCTGCCATGGGACCGGACCGAGATCGAGGCGGTCAGGGAACTGCGCCACGCCATCGTGGGCATCGTGCTGCGCCGGGCCGAGGAGCTGGCGTCCATCTCCGAGGAGCTGCGCCGCTCCAACAAGGAGCTGGAGGCCTTCTCCTATTCGGTCTCCCACGACCTGCGCGCCCCGTTCCGGCACATCGTCGGCTATTCCGAGCTCCTGAAGAAGCAGGAAGGGAGCGACCTGTCGGAGAAGGGCAGGCGCTACGTCGACACGATCATCGACTCGGCCTACACGGCCGGAACCCTCGTAGACAACCTGCTGCGCTTCTCGCAGATGGGCCGCACGGCTCTCAAGCCGCGTCGGATCGACATGCGTCGCCTGGTCGACGAGATCCGTCAGCAGCTCACCGTGCATGCGAGCGACCGTCGGGTCGACTGGGTGATCGGCGACCTGCCCGAGGTGACGGCCGATCCGGTGCTGATCCGGCTGGTGTTCGAGAATCTTCTCGACAATGCCCTAAAATACACCCGTCCCCGGGAGAAGGCGCGCATCGAGATCGGCTCCACCCGCAAGGCTGGGGAGACGATTTTTTTCGTGCGCGACAACGGCGTCGGATTCGATATGAAGTACATCGACAAGCTCTTCGGCGTCTTCCAGCGGCTGCACCGGATGGAGGAATTCGAGGGAACCGGCATCGGGCTGGCGAACGTGCGCCGCATTGTCGAACGGCACGGAGGCCGGGCCTGGGCCGAAGGCGCGCTCAACACGGGCGCAACCTTCTCCATCGCCCTGCCGGATGAAACAAAGACTGAAGGAGCGGCGTGAATGCCGGATTTGAAACCGATCCTGCTGGTTGAGGACAACCCGAAGGATCTCGAACTGACCCTGGCGGCCCTGG
>JAJFBI010000509.1 GCA_020697385.1 Microvirga sp.
CGGCGCGCCGATGGGCCGGCAATGGTTCACCCTCACCGTCCGCGACCCGCACGAGCGCTGGCGCGGCGTCAATGGGGCCGGTCCGGGCCTCGATGCCTGGCTCGACGCGGAGCTGACCCGATACGGGCTCGACGCCTCGAAGCTGGCGCTCGTCGGCTTCAGCCAGGGCACCATGATGGCCCTGCATGTCGGCCTGCGGCGGGCGCGGGCGCCGGCCGCCATCCTCGGCTATTCGGGCATGCTGGTGCTGGAGGAGGGACAAGGCGGCGACAGCCTAAAGGGCGTGGTACGCGGCAAGCCGCCGATTCTGCTCGTCCATGGCGACCAGGACGACGTCATCCCGCTCGAAGCGCTGTTCCTGTCGGGGGAAGCCCTCGCGACCGCGGAGCTGCCGTGCCAGTGGCACCTCTCAGCGGGGATCGGCCACGGCATCGACGGCGAGGCGCTCCGCCACGGCGGGCTGTTCCTGGCGCACGCCTTCGGCCTGCCCTATCCGAAGTAACCTGGCAATGCTCGCACCGCGTTGAACACAAAACCAAAGAATGTGGGCAGGCGCCTAGAAACGCTCAAGCTCCGGAGGATCTCCGTGGGCAGAAGCTTAGCCGTCCCGAATGGTGATGACTGAACGCGCTCTGATCGAAAAATGAGAGTTCCATGTTTGGAGAAGGACACACGGCCAAAACATCATCAGCCAACCAATGAGCCTCGATGGCCTCATGATCGGCTTCAATCGGCTGGTTAACGCATCGCCACGAGCAGAAAACGGTCATCAGTCTTTGCCGGCCGCGTGGTCGCGGAAATACATCGCCCCTTGTCGGCAAATGATCTGAGAGAACAGCGTGATACGTGTGCTGACTTTCACGAACAATCACAACCGCTTCCCGCCCTGCCGGTGCCGGTATTACGGCTATAATCTTGTTTGTCTCCTGGGCTTCCCCTCTGAACACTGTGGCTCCGATCTTGGCCCACGCCCAAGGCAGAAGAAGCCAGGCAACGGCTCCAAACAGCGCGAAGCACCCGATCCATTTGAAAGCGGTCTCGACCGCCCGATCAGCAAGTCCAAGGGCGCGCCGCAGGGTGCTCCACGCCGCGCCGGTCACCGCCCCGTCTTCACCTCGTTGATGGCGCGCTCCATCAGGTCGTCCATGACCCGGCGCAGCTCGGTCTGCCCCGCCGCGCCGCCGGCCTCGAGATCGGCCTGGACCTTGCGCAGCACGTCGTCGTCGCCGGCTTCCTGGAAATCGGCCATCACCACCGATTTGGCATAGGCCTCCGCATCCGCCCCCGACTTGCCGAGCCGGTCCGCGGCCCACAGGCCGAGCAGCTTGTTGCGCCGGGCGGTGGCTTTGAAGCGCAGCTCCTCGTCATGGGCGAATTTCTTCTCGAAGGTGTCCTTGCGGTCGTCGAAGGTGGTCATCGGCGGGCTCTCTCCTCACGTTAACCTTGACATATAAGGCTCTCTCGCCCCGGTCCAAGCGATGATCCGCGGCTCCCTTCGGACGCCCTCACTTTCCCCAATTTGTTCACTATTTGATCCGCGGGTCCGGGAAAGACGCGTTGTGCTTCCGAAAGCCATCGGCTAGGTTGCGACCCGCAAGCGGACGGCCGGTCACAGCCTCGACCGCGCCCGCGCCCGCCGCGGATCTTTCCTCCAGGAGCCACGGCCTATTATGGACTTCCTCAAACCACGGTACATTCCCATGAACCGCCGCCGTCGCATCTACGAGGGCAAGGCGAAGGTCCTCTACGAGGGGCCGGAGCCGGGCACCCTGATCCAGCACTTCAAGGACGACGCGACCGCCTTCAATGCCAAGAAGCATGAGGTGATCGACGGCAAGGGCGTGCTCAACAACCGCATCTCCGAATTCGTCTTCCAGCACCTCAACGATATCGGCGTGCCGACCCATTTCATCCGCCGCCTCAACATGCGCGAGCAGCTCATCCGCGAGGTCGAGATCATCCCGCTCGAAGTGGTGGTGCGCAACGTCGCAGCAGGCTCGCTGGCGCAGCGGCTCGGCATCGAGGAAGGCACGCAGCTGCCGCGCTCGATCATAGAATTCTACTACAAGAACGACGCCCTCAACGATCCGCTCGTTTCGGAGGAGCACATCACCGCCTTCGGCTGGGCGACGCCGCAGGAGATCGACGACATCATGGCCCTCGCCATCCGGGTCAACGACTTCCTGTCCGGCCTCTTCCTCGGCGTCGGCATCCGTCTCGTCGACTTCAAGATCGAGACGGGCCGGCTGTGGGAGGGCGACGTCATGCGCATCGTCGTCGCCGACGAAATCTCCCCCGATTCATGCCGCCTGTGGGACACCAAATCCTCGGACAAGCTCGACAAGGACCGTTTCCGCAAGGATCTCGGTGGCCTCATCGAAGCCTATTCGGAGGTCGCCCGCCGTCTCGGAATCCTCGGCGAGAACGAGAAGCCCGCCGCCGGCGGCCCGCGCCTCGTGCAGTGACGCGTTGAAGTCAAGCACGTCTGTCTTTAAGCGGGGGCCGTTCGGCCCCCGTTTCGTTGGTGTTCCATGAAAGCGCGCGTCACCGTCACCCTGAAGAGCGGCGTCCTCGATCCGCAGGGCAAGGCCATCGAGGGCGCCTTGAAGTCGCTCGGCGTCGCGAGCGTCGCCGGCGTGCGCCAGGGCAAGGTGTTCGACATCGAGCTCGACACCGCCGACAAGGCCAAGGCCGAGGCAGCGCTGAAGGATGCCTGCGAGCGGCTGCTCGCCAACACGGTGATCGAGAACTACCGGGTCGAGATCGGCTGACTCGCGCCGGGACTTGTCCCGCTGCTCCCCCGTGAGTAACGCTCCCCGCCTATTCGGGCCGAGCCAGCGCGAGGGACCAGCATGAAAGCCGCCGTCATCATCTTCCCGGGCTCGAACCGCGACGGGGATGTCGCGCGCGCCCTCGCCCAAGCGGGCGCGAGCGTCAGCCGGGTGTGGCACGCGGCCGACGAGCTGCCGCCCGGCACCGATCTCGCCGTGCTGCCCGGCGGCTTCGCTTACGGCGATTACCTGCGTTGCGGCGCCATCGCCGGACGCGCGCGCGCCATGGAGGCGGTGCGGCGGCACGCAGCGCGCGGCGGCCTCGTGCTCGGCATCTGCAACGGCTTCCAGATCCTGTGCGAATCGGGGCTGCTGCCGGGCGTCTTGATGCGCAACGCCGCCTTGCGCTTCATTTGCCATCGCCAGACCCTGCGCGTCGAACGGGCCGACACGCCCTTCACCAAGGCCTATGCGCCGGGGCAGATCATCAACGTCGCGGTCGCCCACGGCGAGGGCAACTACTTCGCCGATCCCGAGACCATCAGCCGTCTCGAGGGCGAGGGCCGCGTCGCCTTCCGCTATAGTGATGCGGGG
>JAJFBI010000510.1 GCA_020697385.1 Microvirga sp.
AACCCGCTCCTCGACGACGTGTCGATGAAGGGCGCGCGCGGCCTGCTGATCTCCATCACCGGCGGCAACGACCTCACCCTCTACGAACTCGACGAAGCCGCCACCCGCATCCGTGAGGAAGTGGACCAGGACGCCAACATCATCCTCGGCGCCACCTTCGACGAGAGCCTGGAAGGCATCATCCGCGTGTCCGTCGTGGCGACCGGCATCGACCACGCGATCATGGAGAACGGCGGCGATCTCACGGCCACCGAGCAGCGCATCTCCGAGGTTGCCGAGCGCCTGCGGGCCGAGGCCCGTGCCCGCGCCACCCAGGCCACGCCCACCTTTCGCTCCGCCGCCCAGCCCGAACCGGTGAAGGCGGCCCAGATCCTGACCCAGGGCTCGCCCGTTCTGGCCCCGGCTCCCGTGGCTGCGGCCCAGCCTATGGAGCCCGCTCCTCAGGCGATCGTACGCGACGACGTGGTTCTCACCCCGGCCCAGCCGCGGCAGGCCGTGGCCTATGAGGCTCCGGCCCCTCAGGCTCCGGTCTACGAGGAGCCCATGGATCAGGGCAGCTTCATCCCGCCGCAGGCTGAGCGCGCCATGCGCCCGGCCCGGATGCCGCGGATTGACGAGCTGCCCATGCCCGGCCAGGTCGCCCTGCGCGCCAGCCGCGGTGAGGAGCTGGCCCCGGAGCACAAGCCCTCGCTGATCCAGCGTCTCGCGACTATCGGCTTCGGCCGCCGCGAGGAGCCGCAGCAGGCTCCCGCCGAGCCGCGCCAGGAGGCCCCGCGCCAGCCCATGTCCTC
This sequence comes from Microvirga sp., assembly GCA_020697385.1. Classification (GTDB taxonomy): domain Bacteria; phylum Pseudomonadota; class Alphaproteobacteria; order Rhizobiales; family Beijerinckiaceae; genus Microvirga. The sequence continues at coordinate 792 of JAJFBI010000510.1, forward strand.
GGTTCATGCCGAATACGCCCGCCGGCCCATGCCGGCCCAGGCGCAGCGGCCGCCGCAGGGCCAGCCGGCTCCGGCTCCCCGCGCTGCCTCTGAGGACGATCAGCTGGAGATTCCCGCCTTCCTCCGCCGCCAGGCCAACTGATCGAGCCTGACAGCCCTGTCACGGATGTTACAAAAGGCCCCCAGCCCGAAACGGTTGGGGGCCTTCATCGTTAAAAAACTATTAACATCAATGAGTTGAGGCTTATCCACTTTGTAACACACGGTAAGAAAGCGTGATTTGGCCTAGCCTGACAGGGGGCCTATGTTGCCTGACATCAAAAGGGGCACCGCTCACAAGAAGCCTGCCGCAGGAAGCAAAACGCAGCCAATGCACCTTCCTCCGGCGAAACAGGCTCTGTTAGGCGACAAGGGTTAGTTGAGGTCCAGGACACATGAAGCAAAGCCAGCAAACCACGCTTCGCGCCGCCGTGACCCTTATCGGAACCGGAGTTCATTCCGGGGATGAAGTGAAGATGATCCTTCATCCGGCTGAAGCGAACCATGGCATTGCTTTCCTCCGCACCGGTCTTCCGGGCGGCCTGGACCGTCTGATCGATGCTCGGCATCTGGCGGTGACCGCCACCGAGCTGTGCACGGTCATCGGCGACCGCGATACGGGCGCGGTCGCCACCATCGAACACCTCATGGCGGCTCTCGCGGGCCTCGGCATCGACAACGTTCTCGTCGAGATCGACGGGCCGGAGGTTCCGATCCTTGACGGCAGCTCGGCCCCGTACATCGATTCCATCGACCAGGTCGGCATCGCTGTTCAGGGCGTCAGCCGCCGCTACATCAAGGTTCTCAAGCCCGTCCGCGTCACGCAGGGTCGGGCCTTCGCCGAGCTGCTCCCGAACGAGCGCGCCTTCCGCCTCGACGTGGAGATCGATTTCCCGACTCCGGTGATCGGTCGCCAGCGCAAGGCCATCGACCTGTCCCCCTCGGTGTTCCGCCGCGAGATCTCCCGCGCCCGCACCTTCGGCTTCATGCGCGACGTGGAGAAGCTCTGGAGCGCCGGCTTCGCGCTCGGCGCCTCCCTGGAGAACACCGTGGCCATCGGTGACGACGGCATCATGAACCCGGAAGGCCTGCGCTATGCTGACGAGTTCGTTCGGCACAAGCTCCTCGATGCGATCGGTGACCTGTCGCTTGCCGGCCTGCCGCTGCTGGGCACCTACCGCTCCTATTGCGGCGGTCACCGCATGAATTTCTCGGTGCTGGAAGCCCTGTTCTCGAGCCGATCCAACTACGCCATCGTCGACGCCACGCCGCGCCGCGAGACGGGCTATGCCGAGATCGGCAACGCGGTCGCTTCGGTCTTCGCTCCGGAAGTGCACTGACAGCATTTCTCAAAGCACCGCTGCGTTACCTTAGGTTTCAAAGCGCCCATTGGCCGCATGATTTCATGCAGGCTTTCTTAATTCCTATTGGGTAAACCCTGTGCTATGGGCTTGGCTCTTGCCCTGTGCTTGGGCTAAAGAACCTTTGATGCACCGTTAAAACATCGGGCACGGTTTTTGGAGGACCGCGAAGCATGTCATTCGCGAAGGCTTATTCGGGTATGAAAGGCGCGGCTGCCCGCGCCCTGATCCTTGGCGTCTGTGGCCTGGGGCTCGCGGGATGCGACACTCTCTCGTCGCTGAACCCGTTCGAGAAGGACACGAGCTACAAGCCGGAGATCGTGTCGAATGCGCCGGCCGAGGAGATCTACAACGACGGTCTCGCCCGGGTGCAGAAGGGCGATTTCGACGGCGCGGTCACCAAGTTCAGCAGCCTCGACAAGCAGTATCCCTACACGGACTGGGCCCGCAAAGGCCTTATCATGGAGGCGTACGCCAATTACGAGGGTGGCTTCTATGACGAGGCCATCACGGCCTCGCGGCGCTACCTCCAAAGCTATCCCAACACCACGGATGCAGCCTACGCTCAGTATCTGATGGCGTCGTCGTATTACGACCAGATCCCGGACATCACCCGCGACCAGGAAAAGTCCGAGCGCGCCATCCTGGCCCTGCAGGAGCTGGTCCAGCGCTATCCGAGCTCCGAGTACGTGGCCGACGCCAAGAAGAAGATCCAGGTCGCCAGCGACCAGCTTGCCGGCAAGGAGCTGGAGGTCGGCCGCTTCTACCTGCAGAAGCGCAACTACGCGGGCGCCATCAACCGCTTCCGCCAAGTGGTTTCGCGCTACCAGACGACCCGCCACGTGGAAGAGGCGCTTCAGCGCCTCACCGAGGCCTACATGGCCATGGGCATCGTGGGTGAAGCGCAGACCGCCGCCGCCGTTCTCGGCCACAACTTCCCCGACTCTCCTTGGTACAAGGACGCCCACGCCCTTCTGACGAAGGGCGGCGTTGAGCCGCGCGAGGACTCCCAGTCCTGGATCAGCAAGGCCTTCCGCGGCGTTCCCCAGGTTGGTCAGCGGACGGGTTAAGCCTCACCATCCATGCTCATCCAGCTGGCGATTCGCGATATCGTCCTCATCGACAGGCTTGAGCTTCACTTCCATGAGGGCCTGAGCGTCCTCACGGGTGA
>JAJFBI010000511.1 GCA_020697385.1 Microvirga sp.
GAAGTTGAGCTGGTCTCGGGCGGGCTAGCGGTGTCGCTGCCAGGCGATCGTCCCGCCATGCTGCACGGCCTGTCGCTGCGCCACGATGGCCCGGCGGTGCTGATCGTCGACGAGGCGAGCCGGGTCCGCGACGAGCTGTGGGCGACAATCTCGCGGATGCTCGCGGCGGCGCCGGCGGCGCAGCAGATCTTGCTCTCGACCCCGGCCGGCGCAAGTGGCGAGTTCCACCGCGCCTGGACCTCGGACGAAGATTGGAAGCGCCTGCAGATCACCGCTGATCAATGCCCACGTATTTCTGCAGCGCATCTCGCCGCCGAGCGCATCCGCCTCGGCGATGCTCTCTACCGTCAGGAGTATTTCGGCGCCTTTGTCTCAGCTCCGGGCAGCGTCTTCGATGCCGAGGTGCTGGCTCATATGTTCGGCGATCACACCGAGGAAGAGCCCGACGAGCCGACTCCTATTGTGCAAAGACGGATCGGCGATCGCTTCTTGCAATAAATTCAATAAAACGTGCGGGACGCATGACGATCCTTTCCGTCACGTCACCCTTTAACAGGTGCTGGCCAAGGGCCAGCGCACGTAACGCATGTCCGATCGCGGGACCCTGCGCCGGGGGTCAGTCTGGCTTGGTGAACATGACCCGGAACAGCTCTTCCGCGCACTGCAGGCCCTCCTCGGTGAAGACGACGGACTTGGCCTTGTTCACCGGGTCGGCGATCATGCCTTTGTTGTGGAGCCGGCTGAGGGCGTCCCAATCGAAGCCTTTCCACGCCCGCCAATGGTCGTGACGGGTGAGTAAGAGAAGCGCCAGCACCGCTTCGTCGATCTTGTCGGTGTCGAGCGCCATCCGCGAACAATAGCACACCTCCTCGTCTTCTGCCGGGTCTCCGCCGAACTGCGGCCCTGGACGGGAGCGTTCCCAGGCCCCTGTCGCGAATCAAACGGCCGCATTGCTCGCTTGACGCCACACCTCAGCGATGCTCGATCGGCGTCGGCTGACTGGGCGAGTTGCTGATGACGGATGAAGCGCAACTGCGCGAGAAGCTTCGTAAGATCGAGGCGCTGTTTGCTGGTGCGGACACGGTCGGGGAGAAGCTCGCCGCTGAGGCGGCGCGCGAGCGCGTCCGCGCCCGCTTGGCCGAACTGGAGCGCAGCGACAAGCCAATTGAGATGCAGTTCTCCTTGCCCGACCAGTGGTCCCGCCAGCTGTTCCTCGCCTTGTGCCGGCGCTACGGGCTGAAGCCCTATCGGCTCTACCGCCAACGCGTCACGACCGTCATGTTGCGCGTGCCCAAACGATTTGTCGATCAGGTGCTGTGGCCAGAGTTCCAAGAGCTAAACACAGCCCTCATGCAGTACCTCAACGAGGCCACCACGCGGGTAATCCGGGAAGAAGTCCACCGCGACACCAGCGAGGCGGCCGAAAACGCGCCTGCGCTACCAGCTCGCTGAACCTACCCCGGCTCCCAGCGTGGCTGAACTCACTAAGCCGCGGTCCTCGCCGGATGCGTACGCGATGACATCTCTGTGCGGTCGATATAAACATGCTGATCGCGTGGCTCATGATCACCCGCTACACCCCGTCTTTCCGCACTGCGACCCCACCTCAGTGGCGTGGTTCGTGCGCGGCGGTTGCTGGCGGCGGTCCGAACCGCGCCACCGCGATCGTCGTGGCGAGGCTGGTGTTCACGATCGGGCATAGCCGGGCCTTCACCGCCCTGCGCCTCATCGACATCGTCACGGCCGTGCACAGCCACCTCAACGAGCTTGCGACGCTCGAATTCGGCTTGCAGCAGCTGGCGCGCGTGGAGGAGGAGCTTGCGCCCGATGGCGCCTTGCCGGGGCCGCTTGTACTGGCGCTCTCCTCGCGCACGCGCATTGGCACCGTCGAGCGGGCGAATGCCATTGCCGCCGCAACACTGCCGGCGGAGGCGCAGCGGCGGCTTACCGTGATGCCGATCGAGATCACGACCGGCTATCGCCGGCCCGACGGCCAATGGCCGCCGCGCTGTCCGGTCTCCTGGCTGGTCTCCGAGTTCAATGCGCGGGTCGCATCGCATGTCGACGCTCGTGATCCGCACGACCACCGCCTCGGGCCGGACCAGTTCGTGGTCTTACTGCGCCACTACCGGCCGGCCGAGAGCGAGCTGTCGCGCGAGCGCCTTAAGGCCGCGCTATCGACAGCCGAGGGGCTTCTCCTGCAGCCGCGCGGCGAGGGCGAGCTGATCGAGCTTTCCGACGATGAGGCAGTCGCCACCGCGGTCATGCTGCCGATGGTGGCCGCCGACCGCCTGGCGCCCTCGGCCTCGAGCCACACCGGAGGCGCGTTCAAGCGCAATGTCCGCGGGATCGTCTGAAGCGATCCTTTAGGGAAGGGGCTGCTCTGAGCTGGATAGGGTCCTCGGCGAAAGTGGCCATGTTGAGGGTAAGAACCTCAAGATTGCGTTGGGCGGATGGCCAATATGATCCTTGCCAGCACTCGCAGCCGAACTGGTTGGTCGTTTGCCGGAACCGGGCACTTGACCGAAGAGCCACATTCATCGTCGCGCCCTCGCACCGCGGTCGGAATGTGCTAGTGCGCTTTTGCCGCCTTTGATCGGCCAACTTGGCAGTTAGAATTCCCCTTCGGAGTAGAGCCTCGGGTAGGTGGCGATGCACTCAGGGCGAATACCCTCATGCTTTTTATTCCTCGTCATTGTTGTGCTCGCGCTGGCAACTGCCCTGACCACAGGGACGAGCAGTCGGGCGGAGGGAGAGCCCAAAAAGGTCTTAGTGCTGCATTCGTTCGGCCTGCGCTTCAAGCCATGGACCGACTACGCGCAGATTATTCGCTCGGAAATAACCCGGAGGTCACAAAGATCTGTCGATTTTCATGACCACTCGCTGTTGAACGCCCGGCTAGCGGACGACAAATCAGACGGTCCATTCGTCGACTACCTTCACGCTGTCTATGCAGAGAAACCGCCCGACCTGATCCTCGCTATCGGTGCTCCGGCTGCGAACTTCGTTCAGCGATATCGCCACCGCATTTTTCCGGGAACGCCGATGGTCTTTACGGCCGTGGAGCAGCGCCGCGTCGAATACGACAAGCTAACGGACAACGATACCGTTGTGGCGGTAGCTCATGACTTCCCCGCAGCCTTCGAGAACATCCTACGCGTCCTGCCGCTCACAAAGCTTATCGCGATTGTGAATGGGGTGTCTCCAAACGAAGAGTTTTGGCTCGGCGAGATGCGGCGGGAACTCGCACCGCTGAGCGGGCGGGTCGAGCTCAAGTGGTACAACACACTGCCGTTTGAAGACATTCTGAAAGATGCGGCAAGCCTTCCGCCGCACAGCGCCATCTTCTGGCACT
>JAJFBI010000512.1 GCA_020697385.1 Microvirga sp.
GCGCTCTTGTGCCAGAGTTCCCAGTGCTCCGGCGGCTGGTAACCCCAGCCCTTCGACTTGTCGAAGGGCGTGATCCGCTCCTTCACCTGCTCGAACAGGGCAGCCGACAGCTTGGTATCCTCGCCTTCCTGCGGGTTTCCTGCCTTGGTGTGCTGCAGAACCTTATCCTTGTTTTCAGGCTTCAGCCCGAACTCTGTTGCCTGAACGAGGACACGGCCGAATTTCTCGACAGCCTGCGGGTTCTGGTCGATGAACGACTTCATGGCCGCATAGCCATTGCCGAAATAGGCCAGATACTGCTCCGGCGTGATCTCCCGCAGGTCGATGCCTCTTGTTTCCATGATGGCCGCATCGCTGACAGCCGCCGCATAGGCCTTGATGTCGCCGCGCAGGAAAGCGGCTGCGGCAAGACCACCATCGCCGACGGGCAGGAACGTGAAATCCTTGCCTTCGCTCATCTTGTGATCGGTGAGGATCGCGCGGGTAAAGCCAACTTCTGCGCCATCAGCCGTGCCGACGCCGATTACGGCGCCTTTGAGATCCGCCGGCGATTTGATCGCCGACTTCTCGGGAACGACGACGCCGAAAACCGATTTTGCAAAGTGATTGTAGATGAAGACCACATCGACGCCGCGGGCACGTGCGGCGAGAACAGGCGCCGGGCCGGGCTGCCCGATCTGTGCTTGGCCGGCGGACATGGCCTGAAGGACCTGAGAGGAGCCGTCGACGGCCTCGACCTTCACATCGAGCCCTTCTTTCTCGAACATCTTCTCGCCGATTGCGACATGAAGCGGAAAGTTGTTCACGGCCGACGGGTTCGGTAGAACCACAGTTATCTTTGTGGGCGCATTCTGCGCGTTAGCGACGCTCATCGCCCAGGGAGCAAGGGCAAGCGTTACAGCTAATCCAAGAGCATTGCTCATCTTCATCGAGGTTTCCTCTCCTGCATTCTGCTACTCATCGGAAGCGCCAGCGTTTAGTGTGGCAACCGATGATGTACGCGTCAGTTCGGAATGTCAAAAAATGTATGATCGTCCTTCCGCGTTTTGGTGCCTGTTGCTACGCTTAATGGTGCTGCACAGCACAAAATTTGGCAAAATATCTAGTGTTTTTCTTGTGCATTGCAGCAAAAAAACTTAATAATGGAAGTTATCAAATATAAATATGCACTAAAGGATAACTCGCTTACGGATAACAAAATACATTTTATGGCTCTCCGGTCGAAAATATCGGCACTGTATATTGACACCTGAGATGCAGGTGCATTTTTGAGGAAGACAGCAATGGATGCAGGTTCCTGTGTGATAGCTCCCCCACCTCGCGCTTCTCTGCCGGTGGCTGGAACGAGTCAGATATTCCCGGTCCGAAGGATCTACTGCGTTGGCAGGAACTATGTCGCCCACGTGCGCGAGATGGGAGGCGACGAAGCTCGGGATCCGCCAATATTCTTCCAGAAGCCAACCGACAGCATCGTTCAGGATGGGAGCTCAATTCCCTACCCTCCGATGACGAGCAATTTTCATTATGAACTCGAGTTGGTCGTCGCGATCAAGATAGGCGGGCGTGACATCCCGGTCTCGGACGCGCTTGATCATATCTATGGCTATGGCATCGGGCTCGACATGACCCGCCGCGATCTTCAGATGGATCTCGGCAAGAGTGGTCTACCCTGGGAGGCCGGGAAAGCCTTCGATGAGTCATGCCCTTGCGGCCCTCTTCACCCTGTCGACCAGGTTGGGCACATCTCGGAAGGCAACATCCGCCTCGCGGTTGATGGTGAGACCAAGCAAGACTCGGACCTAGGACTGATGATCTGGAAGGTGCCGGAAATTATCGCTAACCTGTCCAAGTATTTTATGCTGCAGCCAGGTGACATCATTCTGACCGGAACCCCTGCAGGCGTCGGACCGGTGGTACCCGGTAATGAACTCGTGGGATCAATCGATAAGCTGGGAACGCTGACAGTGCGGATCCGCGATTAGCCGCCTCTCTTAGTGACATGATCGTGCGGCGTGGGCGGGAACTGCAACGACCGCGTGAACGCACAAGCAATGCCAGAGACAGCGAGAGGCAACTGCGTTGCAGATTAGGGGCAGGAGGCCCAAACTGAAAGGGCCTCTGCTCAATGTCTCCTCTGGGTCGAGGGTGTGTCAAAACTCAAATGAAGCCGATCTCGGCGAACTATTTGTACAAGTTCATGCCTTTGTTCCAGGGATTTCCCGGTCTGCGGCGGCATGCAAGACATAAACTTGCGCTGCGGAGCTCCCCGTTAACGTTTTGACACACTCTCGATCAAGTTCGGAAACCCCAAGCTCTTCCAGAACGTCCGCTCTGGCATGACGAGCTGACTAAAGACACAACCGTGTAGCCTCGTATGCAAGCTCGTGCGTTGTTGCTAAGTACCAGCGCACCAGGAGCCCTCGTGTCGGACGCCAGTCTTGCAGAAACCATCGCCCAGGTTACCCTCACCTTTTCCGATTGGAAGCCGATCCGGCACCTAGAGGACCCGCTCCACAAGGATCTCTCCGCCGTCACGCGCGTCGGAGACTGCCTCTTTCTCGCTTGTGACGAGACCGCAAGCGTCGAGCGCCTCCAGCGCCTGGACGACGGCAGCTTTGGGGATCACCAGCACTTTCCCTTGGATGCTCTGGTCGACTTGCCTGTGGGGGCGGACGGCGAGATGGATATTGAGGGTCTGTGTGCTGATGATGGCTTCCTCTGGATCGTCGGGTCTCACTCGCGCAAGCGCTCAAAGCCCAAGCGGGATGAGAACGATCGCGCTGAGGCCCTCCAGAACATGGAGGAGATAGAACGGGAGCCCAACCGCTATTTTCTCGGGCAAATTCCTCTTGTGGAGGAGGCGCCGGGGATCTTCACCCCCGCCAGATCCGACGGAAAGCGCCAGTCGGCTTGGCTCAAGCTCGGCAAGAAGCGGAGCGCTCTTGAACGATGGCTTTCAGAGGATCCGCACCTCGGCCCGTTCCTGAACATCCCGTCAAAGGAGAACGGCTTTGATGTCGAAGGACTGGCGGCGCAAGGAAATCGGATCTGGCTTGGTCTACGCGGCCCGGTGCTGCGCGGGCACGCCGTAATTCTCGATCTGGAGCTGACGCAGAAGGGCCAAGACCGGCTGAAGGCGCACCGGATCGATGGGGAGCGCCGCTATCGCAAGCATCTGCTCGATACCCGAGGTTTGGGGATCCGCGACATGCGCTTTGAGGGCGATGATCTTCTTCTGCTGGTGGGACCAACCATGTCTCTGGAGGGACCGGCTTTTGTCCTGCGATGGCGAGATGCAGCGCATGATGATGCTTCTGGCGTGATTGATCCCGAGCGGATTGAGACCATCGCCGA
>JAJFBI010000513.1 GCA_020697385.1 Microvirga sp.
CGGTCGGGCGTGACGAGGGCGGCCGTTTGTCCCGGGCGAGCGATGGTTTCGCGCAACGCGATGGCGATGGACAAAGCCTCTTCGCGCTCGTCCGCCGCTTCGATGATGGCAAGACCTTCGCAGCCGCTGCGGCTCATGGCGACGCGATCATCCGTTGAGATCAGCGACCAGCGGTCCGTGGTATCGGCGGGGCGCAGGGCTTCCGAGAGCAGATGATTGCGGGATCTCGCGGCCTCCGGCGTGTCGCCGAGCACGGTGACGGCGGAGCGTGGAATGCGCAGGTGCTTGTCGAGGAGACGGCGGAGCGAAGCCTGCGGATGGCTGTGCACCGGATCGCTCTCGTCATCGCCATGCCCGCCGATGGTCGACCAGCTTTCCTCGTCGAGATCGGTATCGAGGCCAGGCAGCACGATGGCGCCCTTGGGCAGCCGCGCGATTACGCCCATGAGGTTCGCGGTGGCCGGCACCGAGCCAGTCGAGCCTGCCACGATGATCGGATGTTCCGGGTGCTCGCGGGTAAGGCGCTTCGCTTCCGCCTCCAGCAGCGCGTTGCGCCGCTGGGCCGGGTCGCTTGCCTGCCGCTCGGCCAGGATGTTGGGCCAGTTCTCGCTGGCGATCTGCACGAAGTGACGGGTGATCTCGAAATATTTCGAGTAATCGGCATCCACCGCCAGTTCGAGGGCGTGCCAATCGATGCCTTCCGTGGTGAAGGCATCCATCAGGGTCTCGAGATCGCCTGCAAGATTCACCGCATCGGCCGGCGAAGCAGGCACCATGAAGGGCACTTCGGGGCCGATCTGCAGCAGCGCGCGGTCCACTTCCGCCGACCAGCGCTGCACGAGCCGCGTGAGGATGAGGCGGCGCTCCAGGGGCGGAATCGGAGGCTTGAGGCTCGCGGCCTCCTGCAGCGGCGTGCCCTCCAGGCCCGTCAGCTCGAACTCGGCTTCGTCGGTTTCCCCAAGCGGCACGATGCGCGGCAGGAGCTGCGCCCGGCCGTCGCCTCGTTCGGCGAGGAGCGCGATCAGAGCGCGTGTGGCGCGGCGGTTGGGAACATAGATCGTGATGTCGGCAAGAGCCGCGGGATCATCGGCTAGAGCATCGGACCCAAAAGTGGATTCCACTTTTGGGGTCCATCCGATGCTCCCTTCCTTGATGAGCGCATCGTTCGGAGCGGAAAACCGGGACCACTTTTCCGCACGATGCGCTAAGGGGCCGACGAGGCGGCCGTCGAACAGCGCGTCCACCAGGGTCGGCAGGAAGGCGCAACCCGGAGGAATGGAAAAGACGCGCGATACGCTCGACACCACGAAACCTCATCGCCTGCTGGCGGCGAGGCATCGTTCGGCCTCGGCAATCGCCTGCGGCTCTCCAACATGCAGCCACTGCCCCTCCAGGCACAAGCCGTAGAGGCGCTCCTTGGCGATGGCGCGGTCATAGAAGGCGTTGGCGGAGAAGGCTCCATCCGGTGTGCCGTGAACGAGTTCCGGCTTCACGATGGCGACGCCCGCATAGGCGAAAGGCGCGCTGTCGTCCGTTCCACGACGGCGCAGGCGGCCGTCGGGATCCTGGTGAAAATCGCCCCGGCCTTCAAAACCGATGCTTGTGGATAACGGCGCCACGAGCATCAGGATGTCCATCCTGTCCGGATCCCAGGCCTGCACCAAGCGTAGCAGATTCGGCTCCTTGCCTTCGATCCAGAGCGAGTCGGAGTTGAAGGTGATGAAGGGTTCATCGCCCAGAAGCGGCAGGGCCTTCTTCACGCCGCCGCCGGTTTCCAGAAGCTCAGCCCGCTCGTCGGAGACCACGATGCGCGGTGTTTCGCGCCCACGCAGATGCGCTTCGAGCATGTCGGCGAAGTGATGCACGTTCACCACCACCGTTTCCACGCCTGCCTCGTGCAGCTTGTCCAGGGCGAAGTCGATGAGGCTCCGGCCCGCCACCTTCACCATCGGTTTTGGCATCGTGGCCGTGATCGGCAGCATGCGTTTGCCGAGACCTGCTGCGAGGACGATGGCTTTGCGGGGCGCGCGCGGAGAGGTCTGGGACAAGGGCTGGCTCAGGATTCGGGAGGGGCTTCATCCACGGGCGGAATGAGCCGCGGCAGGTGGGACTCATACCAGCCTTTGAGCTTTCCCAGGGCCGGATGGGCGAGGTTGCGGACGAGGTAGGATTCGATCCGCGGCAGGTGCTTCAGGTAGTGCGGCTTGCCGTCCCGCCGGTCGAGGCGGGCGAAGATGCCGAGGATCTTGGTGGCGCGCTGGCCCGCCATGATGGCATAGGCGCGGGCGAAGGCCGACACGTCGAAGGCCGGATCGGCAGCCCTCCGGTCGCGGGCATAGAGGCCGATGAGCTTGAGTTCGAGCTCCGGTGGCACCGTCACGCGCGCATCCTGCAGGAGCGAGGCGACGTCATAGGCCGGCGAGCCCAGAACCGCGTCCTGGAAGTCGATCATGCCGACGCGCTGCAGGCCTTCGCGCCCCGGCAGCCAGATCAGGTTGGGCGAATGGTAGTCGCGCAGGGTCCAGGTGGCGGGCGCGGAGAGAACCTCGCCCAGGGTCTCGGTCCAGAGATTGACGAACTCGGCCCGCACCGAGCCCGAGAGCTGGGTGCCGATGATGTGCGGCACGTACCAGTCGAGCAGCAGCTCCACCTCGATCAGGAGGGCTTCGAGGTCATAGGGCGGGATCGGATGGTCGATGCCCTCGGCCACAGGCAGCACCTGCGGCAGGGTCTGGCCGTGGAGCTGCGCGAGGAGCCGCGTGGCTTCACCGTAGCGCTCGGGGATCGGGCCGTTCCCGTCGGTGACGGGTTCAGCGCCGAGGTCCTCAATGAGAAGAAGCCCTGCCTCCAGATCCTCGCCGTAGATGTAGGGGGCGCTGAAACCGAGCGCGCGCAGGCCCTTGTCCATGGCCACGAACGCATTCACCGTCTCGGCGAGCTTGGCGATGGTCGTGTAAGGCTTGCCGCGCCGCACGGCGGGCCCGATTGGACGTGGCGGCGAGATCATCAGGAGCGCGGTCGAGCCGTCGGGCTTCACGAGGCGCTCGTAGGAGCGGATCATGGAAGCATCGGCCGTCATGGGGTGGCGCCTGGCATCGCCCCAGCCGCAGCGCTCCACGAGGTTGCGATAGGCCTTCATTCGCTGAAGCCGGGACGCGAAGGCGCCGGTGCCGGTGAGCATGACGAGCCGGCCCTTGCCCTGGCCGCCGGGGGCGAAGTCGAGGCGGATGTCGAGATGCTCGGGCTTCAGCGCGCCCTCGGCGCGCTCCGGCCATTCGACGAGAGAAATCGCGTTCTCCGTCATCTCGTCCCAGCCCAGCTCCACCAGCTCGTAACCACCGGACAG
>JAJFBI010000514.1 GCA_020697385.1 Microvirga sp.
TACGCCATCCGGCACATCCGTGCAACACGCTGCCGCCCGCAGTCAGTTCAAGCCGGGAGACCTGGAAACCCTGATCAGGGCTCTGGCCCTGATCATCGGGACGGAAGCGATGGTCGTCTCCAAGGATGTCCTGCAGCTGAACGATGCGGACACCCGGAAGGTGAAGCGGTGGGCGATCCGGGCACTGGTGGAAGCGGCAAGGAAACCAGGTTCCAGCCGCTGAACGGGTCCGCACCGATAGAGATTTGAAGATAGTCTCGCCCATTGTTTGGGGCGGCGCCGATCGCCGTATAAACTGACCTGCCGGATTCCGCTCGGACTTCCTGGAAGTGGTCACCTGACGCGCGGGTGGCAAAGCATAACAGCGGTCGAGGCAAGCCGGAGGAGGCGATGAGGCTGAGAATTCGGAGCACGCTGATGTCCGCCATCGTCGCTTTGATGGCCTGCTCGCTGTCGGCTGTCTCGGCGGTTGTTCTCCTTCGTCATCTCACCGTGGTTCAGACGGTCGCGGATCGCGAGATCGAGCAGGCCGCCAGTGATGTGGCACACCGGGTTTCGCGTTTTCTGGAGAATGGTCCCGCGGTTCTCGACCGGGTGAAGTATTTCATCGAGCATCAGGGCATCGCCCTGACCGATACCGAACGCATGACGGATTATCTGGTGTCGGAGGCTCGGGCAAGCCCGGCGTTGACCTGGGTGAGCGTCAGCAGCGCCGAAACGGGAGCGTTCCTGGGCATGACGCGACGTGATGGCGCGCTTGTCCTCAACCGCTCGGACCCGATGGTCAATGGCGGGATCGCCCGGGAATGGGAGCTGCGCCCGGATGGAACGTGGGCATCCCTGAAGACCGGGCCGGGTGTGCCGTACGATCCCCGCGACAGAGCCTGGTTCGTCCAGGGCATCGACACGAACAGGCCGAGCTGGACAGATCCCTATCAGTTCGCCGAAGGCGCCGCCGGTATTTCGGTGGTGATCGGCCTGCGGCATCGCGACACGGGTCGGGCCATGGGCGTCGCGACCGCCGACTTTCACCTGCGCGAGATCGAAACTTTCCTGAGCGAGTTGCGCGTGGGCAGTAAGGGGCGCGCCCTGATCGTAGCACCCAAGGCCGCCAGCGGACCTCTTGTCCTCGGTGCGGGGGCCGATTTTCCGGCGGATCTGCGGGCCGTGGTCACAACGATCACCGGGCGCGTCGCGACGGACCCCTCGTCATCCGAACATCCCGAGGGCCGCTCCGACGGCCTGTTCCGGGATACCGTCGGCGGGGTCGTCGTTGACGGACGCGCTCTTGGCGTCAGCGGCGGTCTACTCTGGGAACTTGTGGTCCTGCTGCCGCTCGCGGACGTCGAAGCACCGATGTGGGCCGCCACGACAGCGGTCCTGGTGACGGCCCTCATCTTCCTGGCGATCGGGATCATCGCGGCGATCGTGATCGCTCATGCCATCTCCAAGCCGGTTTGCCTGATCAACCAGGATCTGGCGGAGATCGGCGACCTGCGGTTTACCCGCACGGCACCGATCCGGTCCTCCATCCGCGAGATCGATGCGATGGCGCGTCAGCTCGTGCGCATGAAGGCGGCCCTGCGATCCTTCTCGATCTACGTGCCGATCGACGTCGTGCGGAGCGTCCTGACGAGCGGCCAGGCGGCCGAGCCCGGCGGTGCGTTGCGCACGCTGACCGTTCTGGTCTCGGACGTGGTCGGCTTCACCGGGATCGCGGAAAGCATGCCGCCCGGCGAACTGGTCCGCCACCTGGGCAGCTATTTCGATGTGCTGGAACGCGCTGTCGACGATGCCGGTGGCGTCGTGGACAAGTTCGTGGGGGATGGCATGCTGGCCTTCTTCAATGCGCCGCATGCCGTCAGCGATCATGCCGCCCAGGCCTGCGAAGCGGCTCTGGCGGCCCAGCGTTCCCTTGAGCGGTTCAACCAGGCGACGGATGATGCGCCATCGTTCCAGACGCGCATCGGTCTGGCGACGGGAGAGGTCCTGGTCGGCAACATCGGGACGGCACGGCGCCTGTCGTACACGGTGATCGGGGACGCGGTGAACCTGGCATGCCGGCTGGAGATGCTGAACAAGGCCTATGGCACCGCCATACTGGCGTCCGGCGAGGTGCGGCAGGCCGTGGGGAATGACTTCGAGTGGCGCCACCTCGACCGGGTGACGGTTCCCGGACGGCTGGAGCCGTTGGAGCTGTACGAGCTGCTGGGGCGAAAGGGCGATGTCGATGCCGCCACGCTCCTGGTGCGCGATCTGCATGAGGCTGCGGTGCGGGATCTGGTCGCCAGCCGGTTTGACCATGCCGAGCAAGGCTTCCGCGATATCCTCGACAGGGCGCCTCACGACCGTCCGGCCCGGTACCTTCTGGAGCACACGATGCTTATGCGAACGGAACTTGGCGGGACAATGCCCTTGAGAGATTGGCGCGGCGTGCATGTCCATCGATCCAAGATGTGACCGGACCGGTGTCTCGTTGCGTCCCTTTACCGGAGCTGTTTGGCAACCGAGCGCAGGTCCGCTTTCAGGCGAAAACCAGGGCAGGGCGGCCTGGCTGCTGTCCCGGCCGATCCAGTTGCGCAGTCCCAGGGCCGCTCCGATCAGCGCCGGTTGCTTTATCCCGTCCTGCCGAAGGTGGGCCGAACCACTGTCGAGCAGATCCTGCTGTCCGGGATCAGGTTGGACTGTCCAGGAGCGCAGCTCGATCGCGTAGACGAGGGCGGCGACGTCGCCTCCCCACTCGGCCATGGACAGAGTGGCGCCGACCCTGAGCGGCAGGCCGTGCAGGAACGCGGAGAGCCGATAGAGATCGGCCCGGCGACCATCGACCTCGGCATGACGACACGCCGTGTCGAGTTGGCTCCAGAACGTCCAGGCCGGCAGCAGCGGATGACCCGAGAGCGCAGCATCGAGCCACCGTATGGCCAGGGCCGCCGCCTCCAGCTGGACGACCACATCACCGTAGGCGAGCCGATTCCCCACGCACGTCCTCTGTTCCCGGTTGACGAAGGTCGCAGATCAAGGATGGCGCGAGAGTGCCTGAGCCAACCTCCACCCGACACTCTGTGCCTTTCTATCATGGCGAAACATCGCAGCATAAGCAATGGCTTGTAGATTTGTATCAAGCTAAAATAGATTTGGGGCGATAGATCCCTATTTTTCTTTTCGCCCTGAAAGAGACCGTTAGCCTGCCGGTACCAACACGACCTGCTTGTCGTTGTCGGGTAGTTCGTGTAAAAAGCCGGATTCCAAGGGTTGAGCACCTGTCACGCCCCGTTTTGCAGACCGGATCATGCGAACTGTTGAGCAGTTCATGCGAAAAGCTCGCCATCCGGACGCGG
>JAJFBI010000039.1 GCA_020697385.1 Microvirga sp.
GGGGTCAGCACGCGGCCGCGCGGGGTGCGCTGTACGAAGCCCTTCTGGATGAGATACGGCTCGATGATGTCCTCGATGGCATCGCGCGGCTCGGAGAGGGCTGCCGCGATCGTTTCGATGCCCACGGGACCGCCGCCGAAGGAA
Organism: Microvirga sp.; assembly: GCA_020697385.1. GTDB lineage: Bacteria > Pseudomonadota > Alphaproteobacteria > Rhizobiales > Beijerinckiaceae > Microvirga. The sequence goes on from JAJFBI010000039.1 coordinate 145, forward strand.
TTGGCGACCAGGGTCAGGTACTTGCGGTCCATGAGGTCGAGGCCGATGGGGTCGACGTCGAGAAGGCGCAGGGACTTGTCGGCGAGGTCGCGGCTGACGGTCTGCACGCCCTCGACGATGGCAAAATCCCGCACCCGGCGCAGGAGGCGCCCGGCGATGCGCGGCGTGCCGCGGGAGCGGCGGGCGATCTCGTTCGCACCTTCCTCGCTCATGCCGAGACCCAGCACCCGGGCGCCGCGGCGCACGATCAGCTCAAGCTCATCGACGGTGTAGAACTCGAGCCGGATCGGGATGCCGAAGCGGTCGCGGAGCGGCGTGGTGAGCAGGCCCGCCCGGGTGGTGGCGCCCACAAGCGTGAATTTCGGCAGCTCGATCTTCACCGAGCGGGCAGCAGGGCCCTCGCCGATGATGAGGTCGAGCTGGTAATCCTCCATGGCCGGGTAGAGGATTTCCTCCACGGCCGGGTTGAGGCGGTGAATCTCGTCGATGAAGAGCACGTCGCGCTCTTCCAGGTTGGTGAGCTGTGCCGCCAAGTCACCCGCCTTGGCAATCACCGGGCCGGAGGTGGAGCGGAAATTGACCCCGAGCTCGCGGGCGACGATCTGGGCGAGCGTGGTCTTGCCCAGACCCGGAGGGCCGACGAAGAGCACGTGGTCAAGGGCATCGCCGCGCGCCTTGGCGGCATTGATGAAGATCTGAAGGTTGGCCCGCGCGGCCTTCTGGCCCGTGAAATCCTCAAGCGACAGCGGCCGGATCGATGCTTCCGTATCGTCCTCGCGCTTTTCGGGGCTGAGCAGGCGGCGGGAATCGGTCAAAGAGGCTTACCTTCCAAAGGCTTCATATAGGCGTTTTGCGTGTCATACGCCATCTTTAACAAGATCAAAACAAGAACATGAACTTGGCGGGACCTATCGCGCCAACTCCCGCAAACCCAACCGAATGAGCGTCTTGGCTTCCGCTTCTTCACCCGCCTGCTTCATCGCGGCGGCTACGGCGGCGGAGGCCTGGACCTGGGGATAGCCGAGATTGACCAGCGCCGAGATGGCATCCGCCACAGGACGCGGGGCGCTGTTGTCCTCGACCGCGCCGGTGAGGCGGATGAGGGCCGGATCGACGGCCGCGAAGGCCGGGGCCTTGTCCTTGAGCTCGGAGACAATGCGCTGGGCGAGCTTGGGGCCGACGCCGGGTCCGCGGGCGACGGAGGCCTTGTCGCCGGTGGCGATGGCCGTGGCGAGGGTGCCCGGGTCGAGCACCGACAGGATGCCGAGCGCCACCTTCGAGCCCACGCCCTGGACCGACTGGAGCATGCGGAACCATTCGCGCTCGGAATCGGAGCGGAAGCCGAAGAGACGGATCATGTCCTCGCGCACATGGGTCTCGATGGACAAAACCGCCGCCTCGCCGGTGGGCGGCAAATTCTGGAGGGTGCGGGAGGAGCAGTGGACCACGTAGCCGACCCCGTGCACGTCGAGGATCACAAAATCCTCGCCGTAGGAATCCACCGTGCCTTTGAGTTTGCCGATCAAGTTCTTGTCCCCTCCAGGGTCATCCCCGCGAAGGCGGGGATCCATAACCGCTGACGGCGCTCCATTTTGCGATGCCGGTGTTTATGGATTCCGGGCTCGGCTCCGCCGCCCCGGAATGACAGTCGTTGCGTTGTAACACCCTAGTAGCTCGCCGCCAAAGCCCGGGCCTTGCGTTGGTGGGCGTGGGCGATGGCGATGGCGAGCGCGTCGGCGGCGTCCGCCTTCTTGAAGTCGGCCTTGGGCAGGAGGATCCGGATCATGGCCTGCACCTGGTTCTTGTCGGCATGGCCGACGCCCACCACGGTCTTCTTCACCTGATTGGCCCCATATTCCGCCACCGGCAGGCCGTGAAGGGCCGGCACCAGCAGGGACATGGCGCGGGCCTGGCCGAGCTTGAGGGTCGCCTGGGCGTCCTTGTTGACGAAGGTTTCCTCCACCGACACCTCGTCGGGCGTCCAAGTCCGGATCACCTCCGTCAGCCGGTCGTAGAGCTGCTTGAGGCGAAGCGCCAGATCGAGATCGCCGTCCGAGGTGACGACCCCGCAGGCGACGTACGAGAGCTTCGTCCCCTCGACCGTGATGACGCCCCAGCCGGTGTTGCGCAGGCCGGGATCGAGGCCGAGGATGCGGACGCGCTCAGTCACTTCTACTCTCCACCGTCATGCCCGGGCTTGTCCCGGGTATCCACGTTTTTATCCGTTTAAGACGTGGATGGCCGCAACAAGTGCGGCCATGACGTTAAAACTGTCTTACCCGGCCATCTTCTGCATGAGAGCCTCGGAGAGCTCGAAGTTGCCGTAGACGTTCTGGACGTCGTCGTGCTCCTCGAGCGATTCCATCAGCTTCATCAGCTTCTCGCCGGTCTCGTCATCGACCGCCACCGGGGTCTGGGGCTTCCAGACCAGCTTGGAGGCCTTGGGCTCGCCGAACTTGTCCTCGAGCGCCTTGGTCACCTCGTTGAGATTGCCCTGGTCGCAATAGACCTCATGGCCGTTCTCGGAGGAGGACACGTCATCGGCGCCCGCATCGATGGCGGCTTCGAGCATGGCGTCGGCATCGGCCACATCCGGGCCGAACTCGATATAGCCGACCCGGTCGAACATGAAGGACACGGCGCCCGTTTCGGCGAGGTTGCCGCCGCTCTTGGTGAAGTAGGAGCGGATGTCGGAGGCCGTGCGGTTGCGGTTGTCGGTCATTGCCTCGACGATGATGGCCGCGCCGCCCGGGCCGTAGCCCTCGTAGCGGATCTCGTCATAGTTCTCCGCGTCGCCGCCCGAGGCCTTGTTGATGGCGCGCTGGATGTTGTCCTTGGGCATGTTCTCGGCGCGGGCGGCGAGGATCGCGGCGCGCAGGCGCGGGTTCATGGCGGGATCGGGCATGCCCATCTTGGCCGCCACGGTGATTTCGCGGGCGAGCTTGGAAAACACCTTGGACCGCACCGCGTCCACCTTGCCCTTGCGGTGCATGATATTCTTGAACTGTGAATGCCCGGCCATGGGGGGCCTCCGGAATTTCGGCCGAGAGCCGCCTCATGGGGAGGCGCCCGTCAGGCCGGAGAAGTTGACGATGGCCCGCTTATAAGGCGGCGAAGGGCTTCAGGCAAAGCCCCTTTGGGCTTCTCTGTTCTCGATCCGGTCCAGAGCCCGCCGGAGCGCATCCACGCAGGCCGGATCGAAGGCTGTCCCGATCTCTGCCTCCAGGATCCCCATGGCCTTCGAGACCGGCATGGCGGCGCGGTAGGGGCGATCGGCCGTCAGGGCATCGAAGACATCGGCCACCGAGATGATCCGGGTCTCCCGGCCGATCTCCTCTCCCGTGAGTCCTCTGGGATAGCCCTTGCCGTCGAGGCGCTCGTGATGGGCCCCGCCGATGCGGGCAAGATCATCGAAGGCCCCGATCCGCGACAGGATGGTCTCACTGTAGAGGGCGTGATGGCGCATGGCGGCAAACTCTGCCTCATCCAGCTTGCCCGGCTTGTCGAGGATCTCATTGCTGACCCCGAGTTTGCCGATGTCGTGGAGAAGGGCCGCCCGCCGCAGGCGCCGCCGTCCCGCCTCGTCAAAGCCCATTTCGCCGGCGATCAGATCGGCAAAGAACGCGACCCGGTCGCTGTGGCCGCTGGTATAGGGGCTCTTGGAATCCACGACCCGTGCGAAGGCCGCTGCGATGTCGTCGAGATAATCCTCGTCGGCGATCTCGATGCGCTGGGCCGGCTCCAGGGCGAAGATCGCCGTCTCCACGTCATCGGACCCCAGAACCTCCCAGAAGGAGCGGCTTTCGGCGACGCGCTCGAAGGCCTCGACGATCGCTGGGTCAAACCATGTCCCCGCCCGCGCCCGCACCTCATGCCGGGAAGCCGCCTCCCCGGCGCTGGTGTGGAAGACGTCCACCACCTGGGCAAGAAGCGCGATGCGCGCATAGACAGGGATTGCGGCTCCGGCGAGCCCTGACGGCTTGCCGCCGCCGTCCCAGTGCTCGTCCAGGGCCTGGATGCCCTGCGCCACGCCTTCGGGAAAGCGGAGCTGGCGGGCGATCTCGGCGCCGCGCTGGCATCGGGTCTCGATGAGCTCGCGGGCGATCTCGCCGCCGTTCTGGACGATATTGACGACCGCACGGAAACGCTCCGCCAGCCCGGCCTTCAGACCGGTGTGGGACAGCACGAAGCCTAAGACCTGCGGGAGCCGATCGCCGACTGTCTTGAAGTCCCGTTTGAAGGAGAGATCATCGGTCAGGTAGAGCTGACAGATGCGGGCCGCGTTGCTGCTGCAACCGAGATCCTTCAGGAGAAGCGTGTAGTAGAGTTCCCACAGGGCGGTGTCGGCGAGGCCCAGCTCCCGTCCCACATGAACCCCGATCCAGCAGGCCCGCACGCAATGGCCGGGGGGCTGGCCCTCCGTGAGGTCGAGGGCATGGCTCAGCGCACCCAGCACCTCGGACAGGCGGATGGCCTGGACCCCTTCGGCAGACGCCCTGCTCCATCCCCGTGATTGTACGCCCACCCGCAGCCCCTCTCTTCCCTAAGGGAAGATTAGACCGAAGCGCTTAAAAGATCGTGCCTAGAACCCGAGCCAGCCCGGTAGGTTCTGAATGGCCGCCAGGATGAGGTGGTAGGAGGCGCCCAGGATCGTCACCGTATAGGCGAGCCCCGCCAAGCCGATGAGATAGCCGACGAGGAGCAGATAGCCGTCCTCCTCCATCACGGCGATGGACGCGATGACGAGGGCGATGGAGGGCGGGAAGTTGGTGCCCGGAAACGGGATCAGAACCGACAGCGCTACCAGGAAGGCGAAGAGCCCCACCACCCGGTCGCCGATGGGACCGAAGAGGGGAAGCAAGCGGGGCTTGCAGAAGCTCTCGAGCTTCTGGAGCCTGGGCTCGGCGATGTCGATGAGGCGCTTGAATTTCGCCACGGACACTGTCTGGCGCAGGATGAAGCCCGGCAGCCATGGGCGCTTGTGGCCCAGCATCATCTGGATGCCGAAGATGAGCACGGGGGTGCCAACGATGCCGGCAATGCCGGGCACGTTGGGGACGCAGTTCGGCAGGGAGAACAGGATCAGCACGAAGCCGAAGGCGCGCTCGCCGAAGGCCTCGATGATCTCACGGATCGAAATCGTCTCGCCCTTGGCCTCATCGATCACGGCGCGCAGGACGGCCGAGGCGCTCTGGTGCTCGTGCGCCCGGTGGAACTCGCTCTCTTGGCGATAGACGTTGATCCTGCCAGTTCTGGTCGTCTTCGCGTCTGCGTCCACCGGTCCCTCCGTGACGGGACAGATGGGAACGGCGACGCTCCATGCCAAGGGAGCGTTGCCCTCTCCCCTCTGCGGGAGAGGGTGGCGAACGGATGTGAGCCGGGAGAGGGGCAGGAACAGACGAACTCGCCCCCTCTCCCACCCTGCTCCGCAGGGCACCCTCTCCTGCAGAGGGGAGAGGGGAAAAACTGGGCCTAATCCCAGAAGCGGGGCCAGGTCTCTTCCAGATTCGGCCCGAGGCGAACCGCCGCCACGCGCTTGGCCAAGCCGGTGCGGTCGTCGGTCTCGACCGCGATACCCGAAAGCGTGCCCTCTCCCAGAGCCGGCTCCATGCGGACCCCGGGGGTCTTCTGGAGGAAACGGCGGATCGATTCCTCCTTCTGCATGCCGAGAACGGAATCGTAGTCGCCGCACATGCCCGCGTCCGACATGTAAGCTGTGCCGCCGGCCAGAACCCGGTGATCGGCAGTGGGCACATGGGTGTGGGTGCCGACGACAAGGCTCGCCCGCCCGTCGAAGTAATGGCCCATGGCCTCCTTCTCGCTGGTCGCCTCCGCATGCACGTCAATGATGATTGCATCGGCCACCTGACCCATCGGGCAGGTCTCCAGTTCCCGGTCGACGGCCGCAAAAGGATCGTCCAAGGGGTCCATGTAGAGGCGGCCCATGACGTTGACCACGAGAACCCGGTGGCCGGAGCGGGTGTCGATGAGGTTGGCGCCGCGGCCCGGCGTGCCCTGCGGATAGTTCACGGGGCGCAGGAGCCTTGGCTGGCGGTCGATGAACACCAGCGCCTCGCGCTGGTCCCAGGAATGGTTGCCCAGGGTGATCGCATCGGCTCCGGCGGCCAGGATCTCGTCGCAGATCGCCTCGTTGATGCCGAATCCCCCGGCGGAGTTCTCGCCGTTGATGACCACGCAATCGAGCCGCCAGCGGTCACGAAGACCGGGCAGGCGTTCGGTCACCGCATTGCGGCCGGGCCGCCCGACGATGTCGCCGAGAAAGAGAAGACGCATGATGGACCTTTAAGCGGATTTCGTCCGAATGAGTTCGGCTTCGGTGATGATAATGTCGAGAGGCCGGTCGTGGGGCTCGACCGGAACCTCGTCGATCTCCTGAACCGCATAAGCGAGGCCGATGGTCAAGACGGGATGCTGTTCTTCGAGTGCCGCGATGGCCCGGTCGAAATGCCCCTTGCCGTAGCCGAGGCGCCCTCCCCGGCGGTCGAAGGCCACCAGCGGCACGAGCAGTGCCTTGGGAAAAACCTCTGGCGCATCGGGTCCGGGCTCGCGCACGCCGAACCCGCCTTTGACCAGCACGTCGCCGGGCTGCCAGAGGCGCCAGCTGAGATGAGGATGGAGGATCTGGGACAGGGCCACATCCTGCCCGCGTTCGAGCAGCGCCTCCATGAGCGGACGCGGATCGACCTCGGTGCGGATCGGCCAGTAGCCGCCCACCGGCGTCACGTCCTGAAGATCGGAGAATTGGAAAGCCTGGGCGGCGATGCGCTGCGCCGCCTCGTGGCGGAACTCCTTGTCGAGCCCGTCACGCCGGGTGAACCCCTCGCTGCGGAGGCGCTCTTTCAACTCGGGAGGGGGAGGAGATGTCATGGAGTGCGGAGCCACAGAAACCGTCGGAGAAGCGATCCCGGGAACCTACAAAGTAGGTGGGCGCCGTATGTTCCGGTCCACGGACCGGGCAGGGACAGCTCCCGTTGGGATCGATAAGGCCCCGGGGAATATGAACTCCTAACGCGCCCCGCAGCCCCGCCTTCCCTATGTAGGGATTGGGACGCGCCGGGGAAAGGGGAAAAGTGCGAAGACCCGGTATCTTTCGGCAGCCCGTCGCAGAGCCGCCTCCGTAACATTACGGAATGGCCCTGATGGCCGGAACGCCGCCAAATGGGCCCGTAGGGGATGCGCCATCCATCAAACGGAGGGAACATGGCTCATCTGAAGCATAACAACGACCAAGAACTCTATCGCCAGAACCCGGACCTGCCCGGCATCGACGCCATGATGCGGGAGGTCCTGCACAGGCTCGGCAATATCGATTTCGAATACAAGGTCGAGGTGGACAAGCTTGAACGGAGCGCCGCCGACCAGGAGTTCAAGAATCGCATGGAGCGCAGGATCAGGGCCGCCCACCACGAGAGGCGGGGGCCGTATGTGGAGCTTCTCGCCACGCTTCGCCAGCGCCAGCACCGGCTGTGTCATCGGCGTGAGAGCTAACCCTGCCCTGCCCCGTTGAGGCTGCGGGCCAGCTCCTCGATGCGCTCGGCTGCCTGCTGAATGCCTTCGGCGAGCCTTGCCTCGATTTGTCCGAGGCGCTCGTCACGATAGATATGGACGCTGTTGAGCATCGCCACTTCCTCGGTCAGCGCCGTGATCCGCTTTCGCGTTTCCTGCAGCTCATCCGCCTGGGCGATGGCCGCCATGACATGGAGACGCAGGTCGTCGACCTGACCGAAGGTGGCACGCATCTCCTCCACCCGGGCATTATAGGAGGCCGCCAGCCCTTCGAGGTGTTGCTCCTCGCCCTCGGCGCAGGCGATCCGGTAGGTTCTGCCGGCAATGGTCACCGTCACCTGAGACATGGCTTCAGCCTTCCTCAGGTTCGAATTGCCCGGCCGGAGCCAGTTGTCCGGCCTGGGCCAGAACGCTCTCGACGGCCCCGATGGCCTGACGCACCCGCCGGCTCACGTCGTCGGTGGCGGCCTCGAAGCGGTGCAGGCGGGTGAGCGCCCCGTCGAGCTCCACCGCGAGGCGGGCGCGGTCGTCCTGCATGAGCTGAAGCTCGGTCTCCAGGCCTCCGCGCCGCTTTTCGGCATCCATGCGCCGGGAGACCGATGCCTCGAGAAGCCCTAAAGCCCTGTCCAGCCGTTTCATCGCTTCGTCGAGTGTGGGCGCCGCCATTATGCCTCCGGGAATCGGGCATGAGACTAGCGCATCGTGCGGAAAAGTGGACCCGGTATTGCGCGAAGAACGATGTGCTCCTTCGAGTAGGGAGCAACGGTCCGGAAGGGGATTAAACCCTTCGAGCCTTTGACTCCCCCCTGCCCCGTGTTAAGGAGCCCGCACCTTTCCCAGACAGACCGCCCCGTTGCGGGGCCCTCAAGATTTGTGGATCTCGCCGTGCAAGATATCGTCTCCGCCGATCGCGTCACCCATTCCGATCTGGCGAACGCCGTGCGCGTCCTCGCCATGGACGCCGTCGAAACAGCCAAATCCGGCCATCCGGGCCTGCCCATGGGCGCCGCCGATATCGCCACGGTGCTGTTCACCAAGTTCCTGAAATACGATGCCACCGACCCGACCTGGCCCGACCGCGACCGGTTCATCCTGTCGGCCGGCCACGGCTCGATGCTGCTCTATTCGCTCCTGCACCTCACGGGCGTGAAGGGCATGACGGTCGATGAACTGAAGAACTTCCGCAAGCTCGATTCCAAGACCCCGGGCCACCCTGAGAACTTCATGACGCCCGGCGTCGAGACCACCACCGGCCCGCTCGGCCAGGGCATCGCCACGGCGGTCGGCTTCGCGCTCGCCGAGCGTATGCTCAACGCCGAATACGGCAGCGACCTCGTCGACCATTACACCTATGTGCTCGCCTCCGACGGCGACTTGATGGAGGGCATCAGCCATGAGGCGATTGCGCTCGCCGGCCACCTGAAGCTCAACCGCATGATCGTCCTGTGGGACGACAACGAGATCTCCATCGACGGCCCCCTGTCGCTCTCCGACTCCGTCGATCAGGTGAAGCGCTTCCAGGCCTGCGGCTGGAACGCGGTGCGCGTGGACGGCCACGACGAGAAGGCGATCCAGCGCGCCATCTCCCGCGCCCAGAAGTCGGACCGCCCGACGCTGATTGCCTGCAAGACCGTCATCGGCTATGGCGCCCCGAAGAAGGCCGGCACCTCCAAAGCCCACGGCGAGCCGCTCGGCGCTGAGGAACTGGCCGGCGCCAAGGCGGCGCTCGGCTGGAGCCATGCTCCCTTCGAGATCCCCGAGAACATCCGCACCGCCTGGGCCAAGGCCGGCAAGAAGGGCAGCCGCCAGCGCAAGGCCTGGGCCGAGCGCCTGAAGGCCCTGCCGGCCGAGAAGCGCGCCGAGTTCGAGCGCCGCGTGAAGGGCGTGCGCCCGCAAGGCCTCTCCGACGCCGTCGCCAAGCTGAAGGATCGGCTCATCGCCGAGCCGCAGAATGTCGCCACCCGCAAGGCGAGCGAGATCGCCCTTGAGGTCATCACCGAGGCCGTGCCGGAGCTGGTGCTGGGCTCGGCGGACCTGACGCCCTCCAACAACACCAAGACCAAGAACCTCAATGCCATCTCGCCGGGCAATTATGCCGGTCGCTATATCCATTACGGCATCCGCGAGCACGGCATGGCGGCAGCCATGAACGGCATCGCGCTCCATGGCGGCTACGTGCCGGCGGGCGCGACCTTCCTGGTCTTCACCGACTATGCCCGCCCGGCCATGCGCATCGCGGCGCTTGCCGGCATTCCGGCCGTCTATGTGATGACCCACGACTCCATCGGCCTCGGCGAGGACGGCCCGACCCACCAGCCGGTGGAGCATCTGGCGGCGCTCCGCTCCATGCCGAAGATGCGGGTGTTCCGTCCGGCCGACGCCATCGAGACCGCCGAGTGCTGGCAGATGGCTCTCGAGCGCACGGACGGCCCGTCGACCCTGGCGCTGACCCGCCAGAACTTACCGCAGGTGCGGAAAGTAGGCGGCGCTGAGAACCTCTCGGCTACGGGCGCCTACGAGCTGTCGCCGGCGAACGGCAAGGCTCACGCCACCCTCTTCGCCTCCGGCTCCGAAGTCGAGATCGCGCTCGCGGCCCAGAAGCTTCTGGCCGAGAAGAACTTCGAGGCCCGCGTGGTCTCGGTCCCCTCCCTCGACCTGTTCCTGGCCCAGCCCGAGAAGGTCCGCGCCGAGATCATCGGCGATGCGCCGATCAAGGTGGCGGTGGAGGCGGCGGTGCGTTTCGGCTGGGATTCGGTCATCGGCCCGGACGGAATTTTCGTCGGCATGCATGGGTTTGGCGCCAGCGCGCCCTACAAGGACCTTTACAAGCACTTCGGCATCACCGCCGAGGCCATCGCGGAGAAGGTTCTCCGGACACACAATCTCTGAGGCTCGAAAAGAACTGAAGCCTCGTTACGCAAGGGAGCTAAAGCTATGACGGTGAAGGTCGCGATCAACGGATTCGGTCGCATCGGACGCAACATCCTCCGCGGCATCGTGGAGAGCGGCCGCAAGGACATCGAGGTGGTTGCCATCAACGATCTCGGCCCGGTCGAGACGAACGCTCACCTTCTCCGCTTCGACTCCGTCCATGGCCGCTTCCCGGCGGACGTGCAGGTCGACGGCGAGTTCCTCGTGATCAACGGCCAGAAGATCCGCGTCACGGCGATCAAGGATCCGGCGACCCTGCCGCACCGGGAGCTCGGCGTCGACATCGCCATGGAATGCACCGGCATCTTCACCTCCAAGGAGAAGGCCTCGGCGCACCTCACCGCCGGCGCCAAGCGCGTCATCGTGTCGGCTCCCGCCGACGGCGCCGACCTGACGGTCGTCTACGGCGTCAACCACGACAAGCTGACCAAGGACCACGTGGTCATCTCGAACGCCTCCTGCACCACGAACTGCCTCGCCCCGGTGGCGAAGGTGCTTCACGATGCGGTCGGGATCGAGAAGGGCTTCATGACCACGATCCACTCGTACACCAACGACCAGCCGACGCTCGATCAGATGCACAAGGACCTCTACCGCGCCCGCGCGGCGGCCCTGAACATGATCCCGACCTCGACCGGCGCCGCCAAGGCCGTGGGCCTCGTGCTGCCCGATCTCAACGGCAAGCTCGATGGCTCGTCGATCCGCGTGCCGACCCCGAACGTGTCCGTGGTCGACTTCAAGTTCGTGGCCAAGAAGAACACCACGAAGGAAGAGATCAACCAGGCGATCAAGGCGGCCGCCGACGGCCCGCTCAAGGGCATCCTCGGCTACACGAACGCCCCGAATGTCTCGTCGGACTTCAACCACGACCCGCACTCTTCCGTGTTCCACATGGACCAGACCAAGGTCATGGAGGGCAACTTCGTGCGCGTGCTGTCCTGGTACGACAACGAGTGGGGCTTCTCGAACCGCATGGCAGACACCGCCATCGCCATGGCGAAGCTGATCTAAGGGAGGCTGCTCAATGACCGCCTTCCGCACGCTCGACCAAGCCGACGTCAAGGGAAAACGGGTTCTCATCCGGGTGGACCTCAATGTCCCGATGGAGAACGGCCGGATCACGGACGCGACGCGCATCGAGCGCGTCCTGCCCACCATCCGGGAAATCGCCGACAAGGGCGGGAAGGTCATCCTTCTCGCCCATTTCGGCCGCCCGAAGGGGCGCGACCCCA
>JAJFBI010000515.1 GCA_020697385.1 Microvirga sp.
TCACGGGCGCCAATGCCGGCTATGGCAACGACACCCTGTTCGGCGGCGCCGGCAATGACCGCCTCATCGGCGATTCCTCCTATGGCGGCACCGGCGCAGATTATCTGAACGGCGGCAGCGGCAACGATACCCTGGACGGCGGCGGAGGCCGTGACCTCTTCGCCTTCGACCTCTCCTCCGGCAGGGACACGATCCAGTATTTCCGTCCGGGAGAGGATCAGATCGATCTGCGCGCTTGGCGCCTCGGCTCGTTCGAGGAGCTGAACATCGCCCAGAGAACGGAGTATTCCGTCGTCTACCTCTCCGGGACGAGCCACTATATCAAGCTTGAGAAAATCCTGATGACGCAGCTCTCAGCGGCCGATTTCATCCTCTAAGGACAACCCGGCCTCGCCGTAAGCTTCTCAACTTGGAAAGGCCCGGCAAGCCCGGGCCTTTTTTGCTGCGACCTTGATGTATGAGCACCATGAGCATTGGCGGGATCAACCCTCGTTCGTTCGATGAAGGTTGCCTCGCCGGAACTGATCATCGCCGGCGCTCCCAAAAATCAAAGCGGCCTCAATGCTGCGCCGCATCCAAGGGTATCGACAACAGAACCTTGCCCGACGCGTCAGCGACTTCCAGCGCCCATCCGCGCCAGTCGACGGCATCCGCCTCGCCTTCTTGGCGCAACTCCTGAATCGCCTTGATGGCCTGATAATGGGCAGCTTCCAGATCCGAGACTTCAATGCCGGTCTCGTCGAGGATCCGTTCATGCGTGTGCACGAGATGAAAGAAACAATGCACTCAAAAGCAGCCTTAAAAAACGCTTCGAACGCCGGATTTATGCCACTCCGGTGCCTACTTCTAAATGAGCAGCTTCCGTGCATTGACGCAAGGTAAGTTTTCCGTTTTGCCTGGACATTCGGACGGATTCCGACGCCTTGCAGGAAGCGGGAAAGGTCGCCGGTCGGCGACCTTTCCGGTTGTTCGAACTGCGGGATCCTAGAACGGAATGTCGTCGTCGAGATCGTTGTAGCGCGAGCCTCCACCGCTGCTACCCCCACCCGAGGACGGCGCCGGGCGCCGATCCTGCGAGGGCGAGCGTCCGAAGTCGCCGCCGCTTCTGATCTGGCCGGGCTCCTCGTCGCCGAACTCGGATGAGCCGCCGCCGCGGCTGTCCAGGATCGTCAGCTCACCCCGGAAGCGCTGCAGCCTCGGCCACCCGCGCCAGGTTCTCGTTGAAGATCACCACCGAGTGCCACTCGGTCTTCTCCTTGCGCTCGCCCGTGGCCTTGTCCTTCCAGGTCTCGGACGTGGCAATCCGCAGGTTCACCACCGGATCCCCGCTGCCCAGGCGGCGCACCTCAGGGTCACGACCCAGATTGCCCACCAATATAACCTTGTTCACAGATCCCTTCATCTCTCCTGAACAGCTGGGGCATCCCAATGCCGCACGTTTTCAGGTCGGTTGCACATTCCTGCCCCAAGGTGGGCATCGCCTAATGTTCTATATTTGTTCCATGTGAAACACAAGAGGCGGGTTAATTGCTCCTACGTGTTGAGGGGAGAGGCGGATAGGCTAAAACAGAAGCGGCCAAGCTGAGCTTCCGGAGCCTTGCCATGACCGATGAAACCTTGAACGACGCGGCCGTCGCAGCTGCTTGGGATCGCAATACTGCTCTTTGGACGGAAGAGGTGCGGTCCGGGTTCGACTTCTACCGCGAGCTTTATACGCTTCCGGCATTTCTGGACTTCATGCCGTCTGTTGCAGGGCAGCAGGTCATCGATCTGGGTTGTGGCGAAGGCTCCAACACACGCCGCTTCGCGCAGCGGGGTGGGATCATGACCGGGATCGATCTCTCTCCTCAGATGATCAAACGCGCCCGTCAGAAGGAGGCGGAGGAACCTCTCGGCATTGCTTATGAAATTGGCTCCTTCAGCAAGCTCTCGCCGTTTGCCGACGAGCAGTTCGACTGCGCCCTGTCCACCATGGCGCTCATGGATGGCCCGGATTTCCCGTGCGCCATGTGTGAAGCTTGCCGGGTTCTGAAGCCTGGCGGGAGCCTATGCTTCAGCATTCTTCATCCATGCTTCATCACGCCCGTCCTCCAGTGGCTGACGAACGAGGAGGGCGCCTACCAGGGACTGCGTGTCGGCCGCTATTTCGAGACGACACCCTTCGTCGAACGCTGGCGATTCGGCAGGCGTCCCCAGACGGCCAAGCTCGTTGCTTATGACGAGCCCTTCGAAGTGCCGCGCTTCCCGCGGACCATCTCCGACTACGTCAACGCCATCAGTGAAGCGGGATTTCGGATCGTGAAGATGGAGGAGCCGCGGCCAAGGGAGGAACTGGCGCGAGAGCACGCGTGGCTGAACCGCTGGTACCAGCATGCGCCCCTCGTGCTGTTCATCTGCGCGGTCAAAGCTTGAGGGCAATCAATTCGGAGCAGTAGCGGATATGAAAATAGCGGTGATGGGAGTCACCGCTATTTGAAGACAATGTAGGGTTTATTCAGCCGCTTGAAGATAGACCACTGTTGACTGCTCGCTCTTCACCTCGCGCAGGGTGCGCGCCATGTAGGTGAGCTGCTCGATGGCCTTGTCGAGATCGTCCTTTGTGCCGGCCTCGAGATCGTAAGCCCTGCGTCCCCGGTACAGCCGGTTGACTTGGCTTTCCATCTCCGCGGCGGCTTCGCGGATGCGGTGAACGAGATTGTCTGCGATGACATTGGCGTTGCCGTCGACAACGCAGAAGCCGACATCGCTTGCGCGAACCTTAGCCATGGGTTGATACCTCTTCTTGTTGTTTCGTCTCAGGCAACGGCCCGTTCTCCATGCGCGGCATAGATGCCGAGCCGGCGGGCCAACGAGTGTTTCGTCACAGGTCCGATCCAGGGCAGCGTCGCGAGATACTGCAGCTTGTCCGGACTCGCCGTGTATTCCTCGAACAGGTGCTCACGCTCGCGCCAGACCTTATCGATGGCCTCGGCCTTTGCAGGATGGCGAAGGCCTACGCGAGCCGTAGAGCCGAAGCTCAACGCACGCATGCAGCGCTCGAATGTGCGCCGGCCGATGGCCGGGGTGACGCTGGCATGGCAGATCGTTTCAATCACATGCTGCGCGAACTCATCCGCCGTTTCAGGCGCCGGTGTCTCCGCACCGGAGATGTCGCCCTGAAAAGCGCTTGCGCCGTTGCGCATGATCTCTTCAAGCCCAAAGCTCGGCATTGCTCTCACCGTATGTTCCAGGCTGCCTGCAGCAGCCGAACGAGCTTCGTTCCGGTCTTTCGAATCCGGCGTGGAGCCTGCCAGGAGGGGCTGGCTTCGCGGGCTGGGTTCAGGCGTTCGGAACGTTGACGCGGGTTCTTCAGAACGAGGCGCGCACCCAATTTGGTGCGAATGCGCCAGGCTTCAGCCGGGCTCTGAAAACCTTGACCATTCAACGGTTTATGCGAGGAGCGCGGCTTCACTAAAATGGGGTTTGAGCCCTCGGAATGCAAGGTGCGCGGGACCGCCGGAACGGAGCCGGAATGAGCCCGCGCAGCTTTCGGCCAGGGCGAGACTTCGCAGCGCGCGACCTTCAGGCTCTGTGCCAGTTCCACGCCCGTGCCAATGCCGAAAACGGAGAGGGCGCAGGTGAAGGCTTCCGAGAACGGCTGCATGCCGCACCAGGTCTTCTCCGCCATGTGCAGCGGCCACGACCACAGCCCGTCTTCACGCCGCTGGCCGAGGCTCTCGCGGTCGATGAAATAGCCCGTCGTCTTGTGCTCGAGGCCGCTCTCGCTCAGGAGCCATTCCTCGTTCTCGAAGATCGGCCGCTCTTCCGTCATGACGCTCATCACGAGTTCCTTTGCCAAGGGCCGTTCCGCACTGCCCTAATGAGGTCACATCCACGACGCATACAGACGATGTGAACAAAACAAGAACATAGCCTCGGCGGGCTCTGTGTCAAGCAAAGTCCGCTGTTTGAGACTGTAATCTTGGAGTAACGGCTACTATGTGGAGGGTCAGGTGCCAGGATTGAAGACATCGTCCCCGATCCAGACCAAAAAGAGGCAAAGTCGTTGCGACGAAATAGCGCTGACGATAACTGAAGCTCGACCATTCCTTTGCAGCGGAGCCGCGATTCCATGACCAGCCTGTCACGCCTCGAAACAGACCAGCTTCGCCGCCTGGAGGAGATGCGCAAGACCTTCGACAAGCTGCGAGCGGAGCGCATCCGGGCGGAGGGCGAGGTCGAGCGCCTGACGCGCGACCTCGATGAGGCGCGTGCGCTCGCCAAGGCCGAGCTCGGCACCGACGACGAGGCGCAGATTCAAAGCCTGATTGAGGAAGCGCAGGCACGAAACGCGGGGCTCGCAGAGGAGTTCGGTGTGGCTCTGCGCGAAGTCGAGACACGTCTCAGGCAACTCGGAGACGAGCGTTGATGCTGCTGTCCACCACGCATGACGTCACCCGCGCGGAAGCGCTGCTCGCGCGCCTCGAAGGCCGGCGCGACGCCATCCGAGCGCGTGTCGATGAGCTGACGCGCGAGATCGAGTTCGCCAAGGGCCGCCTTGCGGTCAAGGACGAGGTGGAAGCCTTCATCGAGGCCGTTCACGGCTCGGCGAGCCGCCGC
>JAJFBI010000516.1 GCA_020697385.1 Microvirga sp.
CCCCGACTTCGCGGCCGTGATCCGAGCGGGGGCGGGACAGAAAGGATCTGTCCCGCCGCCAAATCTTAATCGTCTTCACAGACCCTGAGCCGGCGGACGACCCAGTCCCCGTTGCGGTCGCGGTAACGACGGGTCTCGTAATGGCAATCGCGGTCCCGACGACGTCGCCAGCCACGGTCTTCATCATCATCGCCGAACCCCGCAAGCTAAACCCGCCGCGCCGGTCGCGGTCGCGATCCCGATCATAGTCGCGGTCGCGATACTGGGCCGAAGCTGGGAACACCCCCGCGCCTAGGACAATGATGCCGGCCGCCAGAATGGAAAGCTTCTTGAGGTTTGCCATACGCATCTCCGTAGGTCAGTGGCCGCGGAGCCAACGCTGCCCGGGAACGGGCGTTCCGTGCGACGAATGCCTACGCTACCCGGCCACCTCAACAGCTTCCACGGCTCCGTATGCAAACGTGGTTCCAATTCTGTGCCAGGCCTGTACACACCTGTAAGTCGCAGCTTGCGCTCTTCCGAACGGTGGTTCGGAGGAGTGGAATGGGCCGGCGGTTCGTCAGTTACCTGCGGGTCTCCACGAGCAAGCAGGGGGCACTTGGGCTCGGCATCGAGGCGCGGGCGCAGAGCGGTCGAGGACTACCTGAACGGCGGCAGCTGGAAGCTCCTCTCCCGCCCCGTTCCGGGCTTACGCTGAGTCGAAATCCACATCCACAACATTGGACGCGGCGCCCGAGACCTCCTCCGGCTCAGGTGCGCTAGATGCATAATCCGCCGGTAAGGCCACCTCATCCTTTATGGCGCAATCGATGGCCTCGATCGCAGCCTGGAGCGCGGCAAAGTTCGGAGCGAAGTGCGCGGCGGCGGCACCCGACGGAATCATCTGCTCTGCCATCTCGCGGCGCTTGCGCACGAAGTTCTCGCGAGCGCGCTTGAGCACCTCGACTTCTCTCTCGGCCACGTTCACTCCTCTGGTGCATAACCCCGCAAACTCATAAGCGCCTCGCAAGACGCAAGATCCACTCCTATACGGAGGCAGAGGCGCGCACGCTGGAAGCGCCGCATCCCGACGGCGCGCGCGGGTCGATGGTCCGCGGTTCAGGTCAAGCGCGTCTTGGAGAGAATGTCGTGAACCTCCGCCTCCGCTTCTGGCGCGGTACCGCCCTGCGTCCGATGTTACTCGAAGCGTTCGTCACGGTCGCTGTCCCGTTCAGTCTCCCTCCGCCGCTCGCTCTCGATCTCTTGCGCAAGCTCGTCTTTGAGCTCATCTAACGTCGAGCCGAGTCTGCGGACGATCTCGTCATTTAACGAATCAAGGAGGCGTGCGTTCGCCTCTATCACCGCAGCTCGCGAGCCGCTCCAGGCCATCAGTCGGAACCGTTTGACGAGCACGGCCAGCACACCCTTGGGGTCGGGCGTACTGGCGAGGAGTGCCTTCGATTGCTCCGACCACACCCGGGGGCCGCTATCGTCCGAGTGGCGCGCGAACGCGACAATCGAGGCCGCGATCAGATAGCGCGTCTCAGGATCCAGGTCGCACCAGGCGATGAGCGCCTCACACGGGATCGCATCGGCTGGGTTGGCCCGATGTTCACGCAGATGGTCGAACACGCGAACGCCTGCCCGTTGCTCCCTCTCGGTTCCCTCGAACAGAGCGTCCAGAACGGCCCTAGGCTGGACGGCGAGCAGAGCCTTGAGCAGGTCATTGTTATCGAAAGCGGAGATTTCCCAGGTCGCCACGGCCTGCCTCAATCGCCTGGCGACCTCCGCCGCGATCGGGCCGCCCTCCAGGTCCGTCAGACAGGCGCGCGCGATTCCTGCCAGGTTATAGTCGCAGCGACGATTGCCCTTTTTGAACCTGACCCGCTTCAAGAGTTTTCGGCCAGCTTGCAATAGTTCCGGGTCGTGCTCCCGCTCTGCCGACCGGTCCGAGTGAATGCGCATGTACAAGATTTCCGACGCCACGTCGAAGCCGCCGGTCTGGTCGGCAATGAGCAGGAGCAGGTCTCGCAGATCACTCCCTGCCACTCGCGTCGAGCGCCAGCGTGGTGACGTTGCCGGTAAGTTCATTGAGTAGATACGCGAATCGGTTGTCCTGCGATACGACGAGATGGCGAGGGCCCGTGTTTGGCTTCAATTGCAGGACGGGCGGAGTGTTAGCCGTCAACTTCCCGGTCTGCTCGTCAAAGACGAATTGGAAGACCTGGTCAGTGCCGAGGTGGGGCACGAACACGAAGCGATTGCTCCGATCAATGACAATCGCGTGCGCGTTTCGTGCAGTTGGGACGACCTGTAGGGGCTCCCCTACTCGCCCGTCCGACCCCACGGTATTCACGCTCACGAGGTGAGCACCGTAAGATGCTCCGAACAAATAGCGGCCACTTCGATCAAGCGAGATGTAGGGGAAGCTCTCTGCCAGCGGGCCGGTGCCGACGGGCTTAAGCTCGGCTCGGAACAGGCAGCTACCCTCCGGGTGCGCAGAAGCACAGCCGTAATTTCAAGATGCGGATATGGGTAAAGACGACCTCACACAGAGCGCACTCGGCGGAGAGTGGCGATGGCAAGATTTAAAATGGTGCTTTGGTGCACTTATTTCGCAGCGTATGCCCTGCTCTTCTGCATCACTGCGGTGAACTTCGTCCGCGAGGGCTTTTTCGAGTCATTCTTTGGTACGTTTTTGAGTTGGGCAGTCCTAAGCTCGGATGCGGTCGCGATCCTAGGTGTGTACGCGTACCTTCGCTCCATTCCTTCATTAAATCGGACATTCTGGCGAGCGTTGCTGATGTTTATGTTGGTCCGGCTAACGATAAGCGCAAGTTTCTTTGCATCGACCTTGCTCACTTGGCAGCTTGATTCAGCCCACTACGAGGCGCTTACCAACCTCTTTTCGCTGTTATTCTCTGTCCCGATGTTGGTTGCGCTCTGGCGTTACGCCTTCGGGTCTCCGTCTCTCTGGCGGAATACGAATTCAGGGTTTTGCGCCGGTCTCGCCTGACAAGCTCAGGAGACAGGATGGCGACCGGCGAATGGCCCTGCGTCCCCACCCACTCACGAGACACTGAGCAATGGAACGATCACCTATCCTGGATGGTCAGGGGAGATGGACGCAGCAGGCCGTGCAACAGCGATATCACCAATACTGCCATGCGTTCGGCGTGACGCCGCGCAAACTGACGAGCATTCCTGACTACATCTCTGAACGAGGTTGGATTACGCACCTTATGGAGGCGCTAATCGAGGGCATGAAGCAGGGCGATTTGGCGTCAGCTGAAGTTGGGATCGAACTCATCGAGGAGGATGGCGGATTTGCGTTCGGTCGA
>JAJFBI010000517.1 GCA_020697385.1 Microvirga sp.
GAAAGACCTGGAGAAAGAGCTGGGGAGGGGATAGGTCGGTTGGCGAAGGCTATGGGCGCCACGCTTCCCACTTGAAGCCCTCCACGCCTTTGCCCTACTTCTCCAGCGCCAGCTCCACCACTTCCTCCATCAACTTCACGTAGTGCACCTTCACGTCGCCGATCTGCTCGCTCTTCAAGTCCTCGCGCACGTTGACTTCGTTCTCGTGCGGCAGGATCAGCTCGCGCACGCCGCTCCGCTTGGCCGCCAGCACCTTCTCCTTGATGCCGCCGACGGGCAGGACCTGGCCGGTCAGCGTGATCTCACCGGTCATGGCCAGAGCCGGACGGACGCAGCGGTCGGTCAGCATCGAAAGGAGCGCGGAGGCCATCGTGATACCCGCCGACGGGCCGTCCTTCGGGATCGCGCCGGCCGGGACATGGATGTGAATGTCGCTGGTCTTGAATAAGTCGGGGTCGATGCCGTACTTGGTGGCGCTGCCGCGGACCCACGTCAGCGCCGCCTGCACCGACTCCTGCATCACGGGACCGAGCTGGCCGGTCATGATCAACCCTTTATTGCCGCCCGGCATACGGCCCGCTTCAATGAACAGGACGTCGCCGCCGACCGGCGTCCAGGCGAGTCCGACGGCCACACCGGGCCGGCGCGTGCGCTCGGCGACTTCCGTGTCGGTGCGGAAACGCGGGCCGCCGAGATCCTTCTCCACCACCTCGCGCGTGATCTCGATCCGCTCCGTGTTGCCCTCGGCGATCCGACGCGCCTGCTTGCGGCAGATCGTGCCGATCTCCCGCTCGAGATTGCGGACGCCGGCCTCGCGCGTGTACCGGCGCACGATGAAGCGGACGGCGTCGTCGGTGAATTGGATTTGGGCTTCCCCGTCGAGTCCGTTCTCCCGCGTCTGTTTCGGGACGAGGTAACGGAAGGCGATGATCACCTTCTCCTGCTCCGTGTAGCCTTCGAGCGGGATGACCTCCATGCGATCGCGCAGCGCGTCGGGGATCGGGTCCAGCACGTTCGCCGTGGTAATGAAAAGGACCTTCGAGAGATCGAAGGGGACGTCGAGGTAGTTGTCGCGGAA
Source organism: Microvirga sp. (assembly GCA_020697385.1). Lineage (GTDB taxonomy): Bacteria > Pseudomonadota > Alphaproteobacteria > Rhizobiales > Beijerinckiaceae > Microvirga. The sequence continues at coordinate 1,079 of JAJFBI010000517.1, forward strand.
GGAGACGTTCTGCTCGGGATCGAGGACTTCGAGCAGGGCGGAGGCGGGATCGCCGCGGAAGTCGCGGCCCAGCTTGTCCACCTCGTCGAGCATGAAGACGGGGTCGTTGGCGCCGGCGCGGCGGAGCGCCTGTATGATCTGGCCGGGAAGGGCCCCGATGTAGGTGCGGCGGTGGCCTCGGATCTCGGCCTCGTCGTGCATGCCGCCCATGGAGATGCGGGCGAATTTGCGGCCGAGGGCGCGCGCGATCGACCGGCCCAGCGAGGTCTTGCCGACGCCGGGAGGTCCGACGAAGCACAGGATCGGGCCCTTGAGGACGGGACGAAGCTGCAGCACCGCCAGGTAATCGAGGATGCGGTTCTTGACCTTTTCGAGGTCGTAATGGTCTTCGTCGAGAATCTCCGCGGCGCGCTTGACGTCGACCTTGGCGCCGGAAGAGATGCTCCAGGGCAGGTTGCCCAACCACTCGAGGTAGGTGCGGGTGACGCCGTACTCGGGCGAGGCGCTCGGCATTTTGGACAGGCGGTTGAGCTCCCGCATGGCCTCGGTCTTGACCTCTTCGGGAAGGCCGGCCGCTTCGAGCTTCTGCCGGAGGTCGTCGGCGTCCCGCACGCCGTCGTCACCCTCGCCGAGCTCCTTCTGGATGGCCTTGAGCTGCTCGCGCAGGTAGAACTCGCGCTGGCTTTGCGAGAGCTGTCCCTGCACCTGGGACTGGATGCGGCCGCGCAGTTCGAGCAGCTCCAGTTCGCGGGTGAGGTGGCGGTGCACCTCGATCAAGCGCGTGTGGCCGTCGAGGATCTCGAGGAGCCGCTGGCGCTCGGAGGCGATAAGAGAGGGCACATTGCCGGCGACGAAGTCGGCCAGGCGGCCCGCCTCGACGATCTGCGAGGCGGTCTGCGAGAGGTCGTCGGAGAGGTTTGGCGTGTTGGTGACGATCTGCTGGAAAAGGCTGATGACGTTCTGGCGGAGCGCTTCGATCTCGGGGGTGACGGCCGGCTCGGTGTCCGGAATCCGCTCGACCCGGGCGCGCAGGAACGGGTCCTCGCCCGTGTATCCGCGTGTGCGGATGCGGGAGACGCCCTCGCAAAACAGCAGGAGGTTGTCCTTGGGCACGCGGATGGCTTTGTGCATCACGCAGATCGTGCCGACCTCGTACATGTCTTCGGGGCCGGGAGCGTCAACGCGCGGGTCAAGCTGAGCGACCACGGCCAGCGTGCGATTCTCGCCGAGCGACTGCACCAGGGCGACGGAGCTGGGCCGTCCGATGGTGATGGGAAGCAGCGCGCCGGGGAAGATGACCGTGTCGCGCACGGCGAGCACGGGGACCTCCTCGATCTGGGCGAGTACGGGTTCAGCTTCAGTGAGCGGCGGAGCCTGTTGCTCTTCTTCCATGCCCTGAGTGTACCGTCACGCGCCCTTGGGATAGGAGCCCAGAACGCGCAAATAGTCCGCTAGCTCGCGCAGGTGGTTCAGCGCGTTCTGCGCGTTGGGCGTATCCACACGCCCGAGGAAGTCGAGGTAGAACAGATACTCCCACGGCCGGCCGCGGAGGGGACGGGACTCGATCTTGGTGAGGCTGAGGTCGCGCAGGGCGAAGGCGCTGAGAGCGCGAAACAAGGCGCCGGGGACGTTGCGCGTGCCGAAGACGAGGCTGGTTTTCCACGCGGCGGACGCGGGCGCGCGAACCGGGTGTTTGGCCACGTACTCGGGCCGGCGCAGCAGGAAAAAACGGGTGAAGTTCTGGCGGTCGCTCTCGATCGACCGGCGCAGGATGCGTCCGCCGTAAATTTCCGCCGCTACGGAGGAGGCGATGCCGGCGGCGTCGGTGAGCCCCTCCTCGATCGCCATCTTGACGCTGCCCGCTGTGTCGTAGAACGGGATGCGCTCGATCTGCGGATTGGCGGCAAAAAAGTCGAGGCATTGGCTAAGCGCGACCGGGTGCGAGAAGACCCGCCGACCCTTCGAGATGGGAACGCCCTTGGGTGCGATCAGGTTGTGGACGATGCGGACGCTCGTCTCGGCGACGATGGGGAGCTCGAAGTTTTGCAGGTGGTCGTAATTCTCGTGGACGGACCCCGCGAGGGTGTTCTCGATGGGGACGACGGCGCCGACGGTCCGCCCGTCCTTGAGGGCGCGAAAGATGTCCTCGAAGCGATCGCACGGGAGCACGTTGGTGTCAGGCCCGAGGAGCTTGCGGGCCGCCTCCTCGGAGAACGCGCCGCGGGCGCCTTGAAAGGCGATG
>JAJFBI010000518.1 GCA_020697385.1 Microvirga sp.
GATTTGATCAGCGATGTGACAAAGCTTTGCTCGACCATGGTGCCCATCACGATGCCGAGCACCATCGCAGCAACCGGAAAGCCATTATTCTCCATCACATAACCAATGACGCCGAAAACTGCGACCAGGATGACGGCAAATAGGTTGTTGCCGGTCGCAAAGGCTCCCACCGCGCAGCAGACCAGGATGATCGGCATGATCGCTGCGCGTGGAGCTCGCAGGATGGAACTCGCCGCACGGATCATCATGATCCCGAGCGGGATCATGATGATGTTGGCGAGGATGAAGATGATGTAGAGCGCGTACATGCTCGAGGCTCTCTCCGTGAAGAGAGTCGGGCCGGGATTGAGGCCCTTCATGTACAGGACGCCGATGGCGATTGCCGTGATGGTGTCTCCAGGAATGCCGAACAGCAGCGCCGGCACCCAGCCGCTCGCCAGGCTCGCATTGTTGCTCGCTCCCGCTTCGACGAGACCCTCCGGATGCCCGGTGCCGAACTTCTTCGGTTCCCTGGAGAACCGCTTTGACATCGCATAGCTGACCCAGGCCGCCATATCTGCGCCTGCCCCCGGCAGAACGCCGATGATGATGCCGACGACGTTGCCCCTGGTCATCTGTCGCCAGTACTTGCGGGTGAGGCCGAGTTGACCGGCCAGGATGCTGCCGAATTTGCGGGCCGGCAGGGGAGGCGGTTCCGGTGAGACGATGGCGCGGATCACCTCCGACACGGCAAAGACGCCGACCAGGGCCGGAATAGGCTCGATTCCGCCGAGAAGCTCCGCGACTCCGAATGTGAAGCGGGGCACGCCGCCGGGGTTTTCCATGCCGATGCAGGCAACGAGAAGCCCAATGAGCATGCTCGCAATGGCTTTCACCGGGGATGACCGCGCCACGAGAGTGGCGCACATCAGGCCCAGAAAGGCGAGCCAGAAATACTCGTAGGTGGAGAAGTTCAGCGCCAGTTCCGCAAGCACAGGGGCCATCACGACGAGTGAGATCGTGCCTGCGATGCCACCCAGCGCGCTGAACCAGAGCCCTGCTCCAAGCGCAACCTCCGCCTGGCCGTTGCGGGTCATCGCATAGGCCTCGTCGGTGTAGGCGGCCGAGGCGGGAGTGCCGGGAATGCGGAGCAGGCAGCCTGGAATATCGCCGGAGAAGATCGCCATCGCGGAAGCCGCGATGATCGACGCTACTGCGGCGATGGGCGACAGATAGAACGTCACCGGCACCAGCAACGCCGTGGCCATCGTGGCCGAGAGCCCCGGCAGCGATCCGACGACGAGGCCGTAGATCGACGACAGCAGGATCGCGATCAGCACGTCGGCGGCAAGGACGAGGCGGAAGGCTTCGAGGAGTTCGTTCATGATCACCAGGGCATCGGTAGAAGGCCGGGAGGCAGTGGGACGCGCAGGAGCTTGTAGAAGATCAGATGAATCGCGATCGGGGCGACGAGCGCGAGCGGAAGGGCTACGCGCAGCCTGGCGCCGAAGGCGAAGGCCGAGGCGAAGATCATGAGTGCCGCAGTTGGGACGAACCCGATCCGGTCCACGGCATAGACGTAAAACAGGAGCAGGCCGGGCGGGAGCAAAGCCCGAAGCCTGGATCCCAGAGGGCTTGCAGGCTGCGCCTGCTGCGATGGCCCCTGCACGGCGGCAAGGTCGGCCTCGGCTTCGTCTTCGAAGCTGTGCCCGATCCCAAGGGCGATCATGAGCCCGCATAGGATGAGGCCTATGCCTATCACCATCGGAAACACGCTCGGCCCGGCATCCTGGCCCGGCACCGGAGGAAATTGTGAGCCGCCATAGGTAGCCAGCACGCCTAAGGTGGCGACGAATGAACCGGTGACGCGGTCGGACAGGCGCATGAGCGGGGGTCTCTTCCGGCAGATGAGCAGGGTGAACCCGGGCGCCCCATCGAAGCAGCGGCGCCCGGGCAGTTGGAGGCGGCCTTGTCCTGACCCGTCTATGCCTTCGCCAGGCCTGCGGCCTTCATGGCCTCGCCCATCTGCTTGTCGGATTCATCCATGAACTGGCCGAATGCGGCTTTCTCGGCCCATTGAGTGCCGAAGCCTCGGTTGCTCATGAAGTCCTTGTACTCCTTGGACTCGTAAACATCCTTGAGCACGGTGACCAGCTTGTCCTGGACCTCTGCCGGGAGCCCCTTGGGACCGGCGATGCCGCGCCACACGCCAACCGATTTGTGAGGCCCCATCTGCTCGTTGAGCGTCGGCACGTTCGGGAACTGCGGATTACGTTCCGCCGCTAGGATGGCAAGGCTCTTGGCCCGGCCCGCGTCGATCATCGGCCGGGCTTCGGGCAGCGAGCAGGGCACGATATCGATGCCGCCGGCCGCCAGGTCCTGCATCCCTGGTGCGGCTCCGTTGGAGGGCACCCAGGCGACGTGATTGGGTTGAAGACCGAGAGACTGCAGCCATCCCACGAGGGCTAAGTGCCAGATGCCGCCCTGGCCAGTCCCCGAAGCTTTCAGCTTGCCGGGAGGCGCCGCCTTGATGGCGTCGGCGAGTTCATTGATGGTCTTGTAAGGACTGTCCGCCTTGACCTGAATGGCCGGCGCATCGACGTTCATCAGCGCCAGGGGAGCATAGTCTTTCGGCGTCAGAGTCGTTAGGCCCTGCCAGTGCATCATCGCAATTTCGACCGTGAGCAGACCGATCGTGTAGCCATCCGGCGAGGCGGTTGAAATGGCCGTATGACCGACCACGCCGTTTCCGCCGGTTCGGTTCACCACATTCACGGGCTGACCGAGCTTCTGCTCCATCACCTGCGCAATGATGCGGGCCGTTGCATCGGTGCCGCCGCCTGCCCCCCAGGGACAGATGAGCGTTATCGGCCGGCTTGGATAATTGGCCTGCGGGAAACCTGGTTTTATTCCGACGATCGAGCTTGCAAGTACGGTGGACGCCGACGCGATAAAACCGCGTCTCGTGAACGAAGACATGCATTTCCTCCCGGCTAGTCCCCAGCCATGGCTGCGCCTGTTCCCGGCGCTTTACCTATGGGTATTCTACGTAGGCTTCCTTTCAGCGCAACTGTGTTTGCCCAGAATTGTTTCGAAAGTGCCCGGAGGGAGGTTGCTCTCAGCAGGAACGGATGTCGCTATTTGGCCGATTTCGTTCTCTAATGGGTCAAGGGGCAGCTCTCCGGTTCTGAGCGATGTGCGTTGCCAAAGGGTGTCTGCGTTCTCTGCGTGCTCCAGGGCACTTGATGGGGTCAGCTGGAGTGGAGCGACTTGGTTGAAACCGCAGTCGGCGCTTGTCACAGGCCGCATGCGACAAAATCGGCGTCATCATCCACACCC
>JAJFBI010000519.1 GCA_020697385.1 Microvirga sp.
GATGCTGGTATGGCCCGTTCCTCCTATGCGCCTCTCCCAACCGGGAAGTTGGTACGGCACCGCACGAACACGCTGTCAGGTCGTCGGCCTACTCACCCGACGGCTCCGGCCTATGCTGCCACGAGCTTGGAACTTCGCTACGGATGGAAGCTTGAATCCTTGTTCATGAAAGGAGGCGCGCACCATATGAGCACCGCGATGCGAGCATGACTGATCCGACATCCATTTTGCCGCAGCGCCCCATAGGCTCCTCTGCTTCAGCGGCTCCTCAGTCTCAGGGTAGCCTGCGGACCAGCAGCGATGGAGCAATGCCTCCGCGCCCCAGCAATGTTCCCGAGCCTGATAACAGCCAGGAATACGCTCTCAAGGAGTTCTACCGTCTGGTCCGAGACATGCTTCAGCGGGGAAAAGGATGGCCCATTATCCGTCTGTCTCTGGCGATCGTTGTCATTCTCATCGGAAACACGATCGGCCAAGTGCGCCTCAACGAGTGGAACGGAGCTTTCTTCGATGCGGTCGAAAGGCGAAACTCCACCGCCTTTCTATGGCAGCTGGTCGTTTTCCTGGGCATCATCGCGTTCCTGCTGTTCATCGTGGTGGCCCAGACTTGGTTGCAGGAGCGGCTCAAAATCCGTCTGCGCGAGCGCCTCACTCATCTTCTGCTCGATGCCTGGCTCAAGCCGAACCGGGCCTATCAGCTCGGCCTCGTCGGGCGCTCCGGCGCCCAGCCGGATCAGCGCATGCAGGAGGATTGTCGCCTTTTTGCGGAATTTACCACCGAGCTGGGGGTGGGCATGTTGCAGGCGTTCACGCTGCTCGTCAGCTTTATCGGCGTGCTGTGGACGCTATCCTCCTATGCCAGCTTCGAGTTTCGCGGTGAGGAGATCATCATCCCAGGCTACATGGTCTGGATCGCCATTGGCTATGCAGCGATGGGTTCAGGGCTCACGTGGCTTGTAGGGCGTCCGCTGATCCGTCTCAACACAATCCGCTACGCCCGCGAGGCCGACTTGCGCTTCGCGCTCGTGCGCGTGAATGAGAGTGCCGAGAGCGTTGCGCTGTATAACGGCGAACCGGACGAGCGGCGCAGCCTCAACCTTGTGGTCGACAGCGTTCTGCAGGCAACCCGCAGGCTCTCCGGCGCCTTGGCCCGATTGACCTGGATTACCTCGGGATACGGGTGGCTCGGCATCGTGGTACCGATCCTGGCGGCGGCACCCGGCTATTTCGCAGGCCGTCTGACCTTCGGGGAGATGATGATGGTGGTCGGCGCCTTCAATCATGTCCAAGGCGCCCTGCGCTATTTCGTCGACAATTTTCCAAAGATCGCCGATTGGCGCTCCGCGCTGCTGCGAGTGACGACTTTCCGCCAAGCTGCAACCGACCTTGATCGCACCATCGAGGAGAACCGGCGCATAGAGGTCTCTCAGCATCCGGAAGGATGGTTGAGCTTCAACAACCTTTCAATCGCTCTCAGCGACGGAAGCATTATTATCGATGACGCCACAGCGGAAGTAAGGACCGGCGAACGGGTGCTGATCATTGGCGTATCCGGTTCAGGAAAGAGCACGCTCTTCCGCGCCGTAGCCGGCCTCTGGCCCTGGGGGGCGGGACAGATTCAAACGCCCGTTCCGGAAGAGATGATGTTCCTTCCTCAGCGCCCTTATCTCCCGCTTGGTACGCTGCGGGCAGCTCTCAGCTATCCGGCTGCACCGGATGCCTTTGATGATGAACTGGTTCGGAAAGCCCTGAAGCGCTGCGGCCTCAGCGACTTTCTGGACGTTCTCGATGAGAACAGGCGCTGGGATCAGTCCCTGTCCCTTGGCCAGCAGCAGAGGGTGGCTTTCGCACGTTTGATCCTTCACAAGCCGCGCTGGGTTTTCATGGACGAGGCGACATCGGCCCTCGATGACGAGAACCAGGAATCCATGCTGTCCTTGTTCGACAACGAACTCGCGGGCGCCTCCGTCCTGTCGATTGGCCATAGGCCGGGTCTGGAAGAATTCCATAGCCGGACACTGCACATTCGGAAGACAGAGGAAGGAGCGATCCTTCTGGCGAAACCCCGCCTGCATCCCCAAAAACTCGCATCTTGGTTACGCCGAGTTCGCCCAAAGGCGCCGTAGGCCCGCTCAAAGCTTGACCCGCCAGCATACGCTATGGCGGCTTCGATGCCCCATCCGAGAGTGGGTTCGATCATCGCCATCAAGGAATGTCTGTACGCAGCCGGACTGTATCAGCTCATGGGAGCGGCACTCGGAGGATCCATGAACGTTAGCAAGGCACTCACCACAGGAGGCCCGCATGGTACCCGCTTCCAAGCATTCGCATCGTGATTTGCCGGTCATCATAGGCAATGCATTTGGTACCGTTGTCGCCGGTCTTGTCTTCTGTACATTGGCATGGACAATCGGACAGCAGATTCTCTGACCTGCCTCAGCCGTTAACCCGGGGGCCTGAGTTGCTGGTATCTGCTGAGATCAGCGGGCCGCCGGCACGATGATCAGGAATCCGCTGGTTGAATCCGTCGGGACCTGCCCTGTTCGAAGCAAGAATAGTAATACTCGCCAGGGACCGGGCTCTGAAGCCGCACCCATACCGTGCTTAGGGGTGCGACCACGAACTTGTCTTGCACAATGTCCCAGGTGAACCCGCCGGACTCGATGATCTTCGACGCATTGAAGAATTTCGGCGCGGCAAAAGCGATGGGGCGTTCGGAACTGTTGACCATCCGCAGCTCAAGCCTCTCATTGGCTGGAAGGCGCGCACGGAGCGGCCTGCATTGAAGATCTCCATTGATCGTCTCAGCGACGATCTCGACCGGCGTAGCGGCTCCAGAGGGCTCGGGAGAGGCTGTCTGCGCCATGGCTGGCCCGCAAATGCCTGCTGCGAGGAGGCATGCCGTCAATCGGCCTGTGAACGTACGCATCGCAATGATTCAACTTCTTATATCGGGCTCGACAGGCAGGGCTACGAATGCACCCGCCTGTCGATCGACTCTTCAGCAGAGGTCAGGCTGTCGGCACGGGAACCGCTATGAAGCGCGCGCCGTCCTTGGACTCAACCCGGAAGAGCACGTTCTTCTTGCCGCCCTTGCGGCTATCGTCCAGCGCCTTCCGGACATCGGCCGGCGTCTCGACGGCTTGACCCGCAACATCGGCGATCACATCACCGGTCTTGAAGCCTTTGTCGGACGCGGTGCTTCCTGGCTCGACACCAATGACGGCAACGCCCTTGGTGCCGCCGGCGGTCGAGCCCGGAGCGAGCCGCAGACCAAGACTGCCCATCTCGGTGCCGCTGCCCTGCTGGGTT
>JAJFBI010000520.1 GCA_020697385.1 Microvirga sp.
GAGGGAAGGCGGCCTGTTATCCTATGGCCCCAATCTCGATGAGATGATGCGATCCGTCGCCGGCTACGCCGATCGCATTCTTAGGGGTGCTAAGCCCGCTGAGCTTCCTGTCCAGCAGCCAACAAGGTTTGAGCTAGTCATCAACCTTGCAACTGCGAAGGCGCTTGGCCTCACCATCCCCCCCACGCTCCTCGCCCGCGCCGACGAGGTGATTGAATGAGACGACGGGAGGTCATCGGGGGTCTCGTAGGCACGGCCGCCTGGCCCCTTTGCGCGCGCGCTCAGCAAAGCATGCCGGTGATCGGGTTTCTTAGTGGCAGATCGCAGGACGAGGCGAGCGGCGACACCGCGGCATTCCATCAAGGCTTGAATGAGATGGGCTATGTAGGCGGCCGTAATGTTGTCTTCGAATACCGCTGGGCAGAAGGGCAGAACGACCTCCTGCCCGCCCTAGCGGCCGATCTGGTCCGACGGCAGGTCGCCGTGCTCGCAGCGGTCGGCGGCAACAACTCGGCTCTGGCGGCCAAACGAGCGACCGCAAGCATCCCGATCGTCTTCACGAGCAGTGCCGACCCCGTTTTGGTTGGTCTCGTCACTAGCCTGAGCCATCCCGGTGGGAATGTAACAGGAGTGAGCTGGTTCGATGCTCAACTGGGACGCAAGCAACTGCAACTGCTCAGTGAACTGGTGCCGCACGTCACCCTCGTCGTGTTGATGGTCAACCCTCAGAGCCCGGAAGTCGCCGAACAGCGGGAAACTGCACAGCAGGCGGCGCGGGCACTCGGGTGGCAGCTGCATGTCATGGCCGCCAGCAGCGCGAGTGAAGTCGACGCAGCTTATGCCGAGGCTAAACGACAACGTGCGAACGCCATCATGATAAGCTCCGATCCCTTTCTTCACAGCCGGCGCAAGCAAATCGTCGCGCTCGCTGCTCAACATGGGATCCCGACGATCAGCGGTGGCCGCGAGTGGGTCGCAGCCGGTGGACTGATCAGCTATGGCAACAGCATCCCCGACGCGTATCGCCGCGCAGGCCTGCAGACTGGCCGCCTACTTAGAGGCGTTAAACCGGCCGATCTCCCGGTGGACCGATCCACGAAGTTCGAACTGGCAATCAATCTCACAACCGCCAAGTCGCTTGGGCTCACTGTGCCCGAGAAACTCCTCGTGGCCGCCGATGAGGTGATCGAATGAAGCGGCGGGCCTTCATCGTCGGGCTTGCAGGCGCGGCGGCATTGTCCCCGCAGGCGTATGCGCAGCAATCGTCTAAGGTCTGGCTCATTGGATTTCTGGGTCCCGCGCCGGCGTTCGCTTCGGTGCCCCGCGTTGAGGCGCTCCGAACCGGGTTGCGCGAGCTGGGGTATGTCGAGGGCAAGAACGCAGTCATCGAGTTTCGCTGGGCGGATGGGGCTGCACAGATGCGGGAGCTTGCGGCGGAGCTGGTCCTCCTGAATGTGGACGTCATCTTTGCAACGTCCTCGACGGAGGTCGAGGCAGCTCGACAGGTGACCCGAACCATCCCCATCGTCTTCGCAACGCATGCCGATCCCGTGGGAGTTGGGCACGTCGCCAGCCTGCCACGTCCGGGAGGGAACGCCACCGGGCTTTCGGTGGTGCAAACCGACCTCACCACCAAGGCTTTGGAGGTCTTGAGGGAAGCCGTTCCGCACGCCGCCCGGATTGGCATTCTCTTCAGTTCGGCCGCACCCTCCTCGGGTCCTACGCTGCAAGCAGCCGAGAGTGCTGCCGCACGGCTGAAACTGATGCTCCAGCCCATTCCCCTGCAGGGCGTAGCGGATTTCGAGGAAGCTCTTGAGCAGCTCGCGCGGGGTGGCGCGGACGCAGTTTTCGTTGCGGCGTCATCGTTGACGGTTCGCTCTGCGCCGGCACTTCTGGCGGAACTCGCCCTCAAGCAGCGGCTGCCGACAATGTTCGGTTCGCGGGACAATGTGGCGGCCGGCGGCCTCATGAGCTATGCGCCCGACCAACATGAGCTGACCCGTCGGGCTGCAATCTACATCGACAAAATACTAAGAGGCGCGAAGCCGAGCGAGATCCCGGTGGAACAGGCCTCCACCTATCAGCTCGTGATCAATCTCAGGACGGCGACCGCGCTCGGCCTCACCATCCCGCCCAGCCTCCTCGCCCGCGCCGACGAGGTGATTGAATGAGACGACGGGACGTCAGCGCCTTCATCGGGTGTGCGGCGACAGCCCCGATCGCGAGCCTCACGGCTTGGGCTCAGGTGCCTGTGAAGTGTCATCGAATAGCATTCGTCGTGAGCACAACGCCGGTCGCACAAATCACCGAGGCTGATCATTCGCTCTTCCGCGTTTTTCTCAACGAGCTGCGAAAGCTCGGATATAACGAAGGACACAATCTGATCATCGAGCGCCACTCTGGTGAGGGCCGGTTCGATCAGTTTCCAGACCTTGCCCGAAGGGTGGTTCAGACTGATCCTGAGGTCATCGTGGCCATCACCGAACGAGTAGCACACGCATTCAAGGTTGCTACGACTACTATTCCGGTGGTGACGATCGTGAGCGATCCGGTAGCGCAAGGGCTCGCCCGGAGCTTCGCGCGCCCCGACGGAAATATCACCGGGGTCAGCGGCTACGCAGGGTTTGAGACGATCGGAAAATATCTCGAGATCCTCAAGGAGATTGTGCCTCATGTATCGCGCATCGGCCTGTTAGCGCCCCGGACCACGTGGGAGCTGACCTATGGTCCCCAGCTCTGGGAAGCGGCAGATCGGCTGCGGATTTCCGTGATCGGGCCTGCTCTCGAAAGCCCCGTCGACGAGCAGGAGTATGGTCGCGCGGTCTCGGTCCCACGACGCAACGCCAGGCCTGGGCATGGGGGAGGGGGATAGGCGGAAAAAGGAGGACCCGGGTCGCGCTGCCTGCGACCATGGTGTGCTCGAGGGCGAGGTGATCGTGGACCCGCGCGACCTCGACTACACTCTGAGCGCGCCCGACACCTTCAGCACCCGCGTTGGCCCGGTCGGCAACGGGCGCGCCGCCTGAAGCGCAGGACCTGCGTGGCATCGAGCTGATCGGCCGCCGGCGGATGCTGCAGAAGGCGCTGAAGAAAGCCGGCCCCGTGCTGCGGTTCTCGGAGCACCGGTCGAGCGTCGACGGTGAGGCGCTGTTCCGACGGCCTGCGCGCTGATGTCCACAGTGGCCGTGTCGCGGTCCTTTGCCTTGAGCGCGTCGTGCGGTCAGGGTGACGCCATGCGCTACATTCGCTACACCCCGATCCCGTTTTGCTCCAAGGATCTTCGCGATTTTTACGATC
>JAJFBI010000521.1 GCA_020697385.1 Microvirga sp.
CGCCGGTGACTTCGATGAACACATCGCGGCCTCGATCCCGCTATACGCGGGGCTCAGAGCCCAAGTCGTCGCTCTCTCGCGCCGGTTCCGTTCAGGAGGCGACTACCGTCGTAGATGTCGGATGTCGACGGGGCCGTTGCTGCGTCGGATCCGAGACCACAACCTGAACGCGCGGCCATCGGCTCACTACGTCGGCATCGATCTGGAGCCGGCATTCGCGTCGAGCTGGGAGGAGCTAAGTGCGCCAGACCTCGAGTTCCATTGCTGTGACGCGCGCGAATTCGAGTTCGACCGAGTCTCGCTCGCGCTCAGCTTATTCACGGTGCAGTTCGTCCCGCCGCCAGACAAACTGGGGCTGCTGCGCCGCGTTCGCAACGGGTTAGTCGATGGCGGGGCACTGATCGTGGCGGAGAAGACGTATGCCGAGAGTGGAAGGCTCGAGGACGCCATCGGCGGAGCCTTCCGATCCGCTAAGCGTGCAGCATTCTCGGACCAGCAGGTCCTGGACAAGGAGGAGCAGCTACAAGGGAGAATGACCCTCTGGACTGAACGCGAGCTGCGGGACGCCTTGAGGGAGGTTGAGTTCCGTGAAGCCGAACGCTTCTGGGGGAGCTACCAGTTTCTCGCGCTCGTTGCGGTCAGGTAACGGTGAGATCCGGGCGTGCCGAATCTCGCGTGTGCCGTATTTGACGATACGCGCCAAGGTCACTGCAGCTGGCGGTTCAGCTAAGCGACACCAGCGAGACGGCGTAAGCGGCGACAGACCGGATTTCTCGTGCGGCGCTGCGATGAGGTATCACGATAGTGAGCCAGGATCCGGGCTAGCCGGGTTCGCCTCCATGACCCGTCGTCCCTCATCTCTGTTGAAGTTCAGCGGACCGTTGAGCTGAGTGACCGGTGATCGAGCCGACGTCTCCAAAGACCCCGATCGGCCGCGGCGCTCAGACTAGTTCGCACACTCCGGCTGATGTAGTTGCGGGCACAATTCGCTAGGGTAAGCTCGCAGCACACACGAGACGGTGGGGGCTCATGGAGGTCACCGTGAACGTGCAAGCCTTTGAAGAGCTAAAGCGGGTTCTGCGCACGATCCCGGAGAGCGGTTTCAGCCTCTCCGATTGGGATAGGTGTGCTTGTGGGCATGCGACGCGCGATAGTTGGTTTCAGCAGCAGGGCTTCACGAAGTGCAGCGACTTCGCCAAAGCCGCCGCCTTCTTCGAGATACCGCGCTATCAGGCTGAGGAACTGTTCTCAGCACCTCTCAGGGCGGCCATCACGCCCGTGATGGTGATTAAGGACATCGACCGACTGCTCGCAGGGGAGCCGGATGAGACGCCAAAAGCGTCCCGCCGACAAGCGGTGATCGATGACCTACTCGCCCGCGCCAACAGGGCCGCGCGGGAGGCGCGAAGGGTTGCGACGGCGCTCGTTGCGGCGCTCTTCTGAGGGCGCGGGCCAAGGGGGCGGAGTAGTCCCGCTCCCATAAACAGCGGTTACGGGCAGGGGCGGCGAATTCCGTCGTAGCCGACATAGGTCCCGCTCGCGGGGTCGTAGGACCGGAACCGCTGCATGCAGTAGGCGACGGCGTCGTCGGCTGGAACGACCGGCACCGCCGCCGCCGCTTGGGCCTGCGATTGAGCGATGGCTCCTCCGATAATGGCGCCGGCTGCCAGTCCGCCGATCACGCCAGCTGCCGCTGCACCGCTGCCCCTGCGGTAATAGCGGCCGTATGGACCACCATAATACCCGTAGCGAGGCCCATAGCCGTATCTCGGCCCGAAGCGTCGATACTGGAGATAGCTGGTCGGCAACGCGCCACGCTGTAACGCTTCGATGACCGGCTGTTCGGCTGCCGCGGGGCGAACTTCCCCGGTTAAGGCGGTGAAGGCTAGCGCTGTCGTCGCGAGCACCGCATAAGCTGATCGACGCATGGAAACTCTCTCCATCAGGTCTTTGGCGCTAACGTCTGTCTCCTGGGTCGGTTCGATCGCCGCGCCAAGCTTGCCTCAGGGGATCGCACAGTACATCAGACCGACGGCAATGGTGAGCCCGTCAGGCAGTAAGGATGACGCCGGACGGCTTACGACGTTGCAGCGGGTGTTGGCCAGGGGCTAGGCTGCTCGATCAAGAAGCAGCAAACCAAACGTGAACCATAGACGCGCTATGGCATACGCCGACGGGCGAAGTGATTCGACTCGCTGTAGCTTCGAGAAGGGGGACGGACAATGACAGCATCGCAGTTAAGCTTCCGAGCCGCGGTCCTGTTCGCGCTGATCGGGATCGGGATGGGCATCTTCATGGGCATCTCCCGGGACCACTCGATCATGCCCGCGCATGCTCACCTGAACCTGCTCGGTTGGGTGTCGCTGTTCCTGTTTGGCATCTACTACCGTCTCCACCCCGCCCTGGACGAAAGCCGACTTGCGACAGCCCAAGTTGGCATCTGGTCGCTCGGAACTGTGGTCCTGATCATCGCAGTCGCGGCCATTCACATGGGCTACACGGCGTTTGATCCGCTCGCTGCCGCCAGTTCGCTGGTGTTGCTCGGGGCGATGATGCTCTTCGCGGTCCTTGTGTTCCGCCCGGCACTTACGATGAACCGCACTAGCTCCGCTCCTGCGCTTACGCCGGCAGAGTGAGTCGTCACGCGGTATTCCTTCATCGGGAGAGAGACGCCAAGTGGCATGTTGAGGAAAGGCGGTTGGCACTTCGCTCCGACACCTCCGGGCTCGAGTACGTGCCGCCAAAGCCTGAGGACTCGCGGAGGGTCGGTGGCAGCCCTAGTCCATGTTTACTTACCACTCTGGAGTTCAACAACCTCGGCAGGCTCGCCGCTGACGTGGCGATGCGCTGAGCTTCGAACGGAGGGCTCGGCCTAGTTTAGAGGATCGAGCCCTTCATACAGTGATGGCTGAACACCGTGCCTGAAGCGAACGACTCCCTATGAGAACCCGCCTGTTCACCTTTTTTGTGCTGATAGCCACAAGCTTCACGGCCTCGTCACCCGCAAGTGCACTCGCCAACCCAGCCTCCATGTTTTGTGTGAGACAGGGCGGGAAGCTCCGGCTCGAGGCAAATGGGCGAAGTACCTGTCTGCTTCCCAACGGGCGAGCAATCGAGGAGTGGCGATACTTCAGGGCTCATCAAAAGGGCGGAAAACAGCGAAGGTGAGATCACGCGCATTCATGCCGTGCGGTGCGAAGTGGTTGTGCGGTTTGGGTTGGACCCAAGATGGCGCTGTTTCGAATAGCACTAGATGCACTCGTCCGTCGGGTGAGGACCGTCTCGATCCGGTATCC
>JAJFBI010000522.1 GCA_020697385.1 Microvirga sp.
GTATCCCTGCCCTGAACGCCATCGAGCAGCGTCCACCCGTCAACCGGCTGCCGTGGCCCGGATCGATCAGGATCGCGGCGTTCAATGCGCAACGCCTCAAGGACCGACCGGCCGCCCGGCGACTCATGAAGCAGGCGGGCGCGCATGTGACGCTGTTCAGCGAGGTCGATCTCGGCATGGCGCGGTCCGGCAACACACATAATATCCGCGACCTGATCGCCGGATCGGGGGAGGGTTATCTCTACGGAGTCGAGTTCGTGGAGCTCGACCTCGGCGGCGCCGACGAGATCGAGCGCTGCGCCGGTCAGAGCAATGCGCAAGGCCTGCACGGCAATGCCATCGTGACGGGCCTTGCCCTCGAGCGCCCTTGCCTGATCCCGCTCGAGGAGAATGGCCTCTGGTTTCCTGGCATCAACGGACTTCAAAGGCGCATCGGCGGGCGGATGGCGCTCGCGGCCCGCGTGGCGCAGGCGCCTTGTCCTTTGTGGATCGTGAGCACCCACTTGGAGAGCAAGACCGACCCTGCCGACCGCCAGGCGCAGATCAGGGCGCTGCTGCGCGCCCTCGATGCCATCGCGCCCGGCGAAGCCTGTGTCATTGGTGGCGACTTCAACACCAAGGCCCTGCCGCGCGGCGAGGACGAACGGCATCTTCTGCTGGACGCGCCGGAACGCTTTGAGCCGCTCTTCGCCGATCTGCGCGAGGCAGGCTTCGAGTGGCGGCACGCCAATCTTGCCTTGCCGACGCAGACGCCGGGTCCCACGAACAAGCACGAGCCGCCCTTCGGCAGGCTCGACTGGTTCGTGGTGCGCGGCGTCGAGGCCCGCAACCCGCAGGTCATCCGGGCTGTCGACGAGCAGGGCAGGGCGGTGTCGGATCACGAGATGATCGTGGTGGATGTCGGGATCGTTTGAAGTGAGGGCTGCACCTCCGGACGGCGTCCGCCTCCTAGGCCGTCAGGCTGACGATAAGGGCGCAGCACATGGTATTGGCCTCCGCGAATTCCTCGGTCCGCCAAAGCCGATGAACCGTGAAAGCGCAGGCGAATCGAATCGGTTTGCTCTGGCCCAAGCTATTCGGCGGAGGAATAGCAAGACCAACCGCCCTTCATGGAACTGAAGAAAAGTTTCCTTTTCATCGCCCTCCTGTTCCGTTTTCGGTCTCCTATACCTGAGACATTGTCCGCCTCTCTCCAGCCTTTGGTGAACATTCGTGGACGAGCTTGCACAGGCTGTGTGGAGGTGTCGCAAGCCCCTCGCAGTTTCACCTTGACAGCGTGACGCTCTTAGAGTACAAAACAAGAACACTGACGAAGTGTGAATGAAGCGCCCCCGCCGCATTCACCCCATCAGGCAACCTCCACCGCCCGGCGTCCCCGCCTGGGCGGTTTTTTGTTGGCTTGTCGCATGTTTCCCAGAAAAGAGATTACCGACGAGCAGAGGCAGCAGGCTTGGGACATCTATGCCCGCGAGCCTAAGCGCTCTCTCGAAGACATTTATGCGCTTCTCCATATCAGCCGCAGCACCTTCGCGCGGCTGCGCCGGAACTGGGGCTGGCCGGCGCGCCATGCGGCTCTCAACGAGAATGCCCTCAGTAAAGCCGTGAAGGATGAGGGCGGCGTCGCGGGCATCGCCAAAGCCGCCGTCGCGTCGGTGAACGATGCGGCGCGTGCGCTGGCGCAGGCCACGCGGGTGCAGATCGACACGCTCATGGACGAGCAGCGCAGGGGGCAGGCCAAGGATCACGACAAGACGGCCCGCCGGCTCGCGTCTTATGCCAAGACGCTGGCAGCCGCGCGGGCGCTTCTGGAACAGGAAAGTTCACCGCTCGATGACAGCGAGCCCCATGACAACAGACCCCGGCGCAGCCTGCATGAACTCCGCGAGGAGCTTGCTCGCCACCTTGACCGGGTTATCGCGGAGGAAGAGTCTCGCGGACGCGACGGCCTCCTGGTCTGAACGCGATTTCGAGACCGTCTTCCGTTTCTGGCCGATGCGCTGCCGGCCCGAGCAGCGCCTGCCGGGCCTGGCCCGGCATCACGACCCCTGGACGATCTGGCTCATCCTCGGCGGACGCGGCGCGGGCAAGACCCGCACCGGCGCCGAATGGGTGCGCGGCCTTGCGCTGGGCGATCCCGATTTCGGAGCAGCTGCCTCGCGGCGCATCGCGCTCGTGGGCGAGACGTTTGCGGACGCGCGCAACGTGATGGTGGAGGGACCGGCCGGGATTCTGGCGGTTCATGCCCGTCACGAGCGCCCCACGTGGTCGCCGTCTTTACGCAAGCTCGAATGGGCGAACGGTGCGGTTGCGCAGGTGTTCTCGGCGGAAGATCCCGACTCCTTGCGCGGTCCGCAATTCGAGGCCGCCTGGGCGGACGAACTCGCCAAGTGGCGGCACGTAGAGGAGACTTGGGACATGCTGCAATTCGGCCTTCGCCTCGGCGCCCATCCGCGCCAGATGGTGACGACCACGCCGCGGCCGATTCCGATCCTGAAACGCTTCCTCGCCGATCCTTCGGTGGCGGTGTCGCGGATGCGCACCGCCGAGAATGCGGAGAACCTCGCGCCCGCCTTTCTCGACACGGTGGTGCGCCGCTATGCGGGCATGCGGCTCGGGCGGCAGGAGCTCGACGGCGACATTATCGAGGATCGTCCCGATGCGCTGTGGACCCGCGACGTGATCGAAAGCAACCGCATCGACGTGGCGCCATCGCTCATGCGCATTGTCGTGGCGGTCGATCCGCCGGCCTCGTCGTCGAAGCGGGCGGATGCCTGCGGGATCGTGGCGGCCGGCATGGACGAGGGCGGCATGGCCTATGTGCTGGAGGATGCGACGGCCTCTGGCCTGAAGCCGCCGGAATGGGCCGCGAAGGCGGTCGCATTGTATCGAAGACTGCAGGCCGATGCGCTCGTGGTCGAGACGAACCAGGGCGGCGAGATGGTCGGCAACGTAATCCGCGAGGTCGATCCGTCCGTGCCCGTGGTGAGCGTGCGCGCCACGCGGGGCAAGTACCTGCGCGCGGAACCTGTGTCCGTGCTTTATGCCCAGAACCGCGTGCGCCACGTGGGCGCGCTGCCGGAACTGGAGGACGAACTCTGCGATTTCGGCCCCGGAGGCCTTACCTCGGGCCGCTCGCCCGACCGCATGGATGCGCTCGTCTGGGCGCTCACCGAACTGATGCTGCGCGAACGCCGCGAGCCGCGGGTGCGGGTGCTGTAGGCGCTCGGTCAACGTTTCGAAAAGTTGCCTTACCTCACACTCTGTCCTCGTCCTGAGGAGGCGCCTAA
>JAJFBI010000523.1 GCA_020697385.1 Microvirga sp.
ATAGGCGCGTGATCCAAGCGGATCGTAGAGCAGCCGGACTTTGACGCCGGCTTTCGCCTTGTCGCTCAGGACCTGCTTGAGCTCGTGGGTGAATGCGTCACGCCCCCAGATGAAATACTGCATGTGGATCGAGTGCCGGGCCGCTCTGATGTCGTCGATCATCCGCGGGTAGAACGTCGCGGCATTTTGCAGGATCTCGACGGTATTGCGCGCGGTGAGGGCTGAATGGGAATTGCGCCGCACGAGCATCATCAGCTTTCGATGGCCGGCGCTCTCGTCCTGCAGCCTGGCGATTTCCGCATCTTGGCGGGCCATGATGGGTGCGAGGATAGGCTTGGCATCCCCCTCGAGGTCCTGCCGCAGAAGCGTCCTCTGCTTGGCAAAGGCCTTCCGGTCGCGCCCGAACAGCACGTACGCGACAAGTCCGAGGCCGGGGAGGAAGAACAGCCCCAGCATCCATGCCAGGGTGGCCTGAGGTCGCCGGTTCTCCGAGATCAGATAGATCCCGGTCCCAAGGGCATAAAGCCCGAGCGACACCGTCAGGATCGTGCCAAGATGGTCCACGGATGCCAACTCCCGGGCGTCGGCCCCGCGGCCGCCAGTGTCCCCGAGGTGCATCCTAGTCAGGTTGGAGTAGATCGAGAAAACGCCGCATGAGCGACCCGCAGGCTGAGCCGCCGTGGAAAACATCCGTTTGGTCCGTTGGCCTCGGCTGGCGGACCTTCCAGGTTGTGGCCGTCGCTCTCGCCACGGCTGCCGGCCTGTTCCTCGTCTGGCGCGCCTCGGGCAGTCTCTTGCTCGTGTTTGCGGGGCTCCTGTTCGCGGTGTTCCTCGACGCCTGCACGCAAGGCCTCGGTCGGGTGTGGGGAGTGTCCCGCGGTTGGCGGCTGGCGATCGTTTGCGTCTCCTTGCTCGTTCTCGGCATGGTCGGCATCAGCTTCGGTGGCTACACGGTCGCCCAACAGGCTGACGAGCTTTTTGCGACTGTGCAGCGGCAGCTAAGCGCGCTCCGACGCGAGGTACGGGGCACCGGAGGCGAGCCCAGCGCACGGAGCCTCGCCCCTCAAGGCGGGGCGCAGCCGGCCGGCCAAGCTCGGCAACCGGAGAGGACACCTGAGGGTTCGAGGGCCGCGGTCGCGCAAGCCTCCGCAGAAGCGAGCAGTGAGGGCGGGGTCGGCGCCGTGGTGCGCAGCTTCTTCCCAAATGCCGCCGCTCTCCTCCAATCGGCGACCGCGGCCCTGGGCGGCGTCGCCGGCGTGCTCGGAAACCTCGTCGTCATCATCTTCTTGGGCCTCTACGTGGCGGTCGACCCATCGATCTACCGTCACGGAGCGCTGCTACTCTTGCCGCCGGACAGGCGCGAGCGTGCCGGCAGTGTCCTCGATGAAGCGGCCACCACGCTCCGGTGGTGGGTCATCGGGCAACTCGTCTCGATGGCGATCATCGCCCTGCTCACTTACTTGGCACTCCTGCTGGTCGGCATGCCCGCAGCCTTCATCCTCGCCCTCACCACCGGGTTGTTTGCGTTCATCCCGTACATCGGGTCCTTCGTTGCCGGCGCCATGATCGTGCTCTTTGGCCTCGCGCAAGGCGCCACGATGGCGTTCTGGGGTCTCGGGGTTTACCTCCTGGTCCAACTCGTGGAGAGCTACGTCCTCGCTCCCATCGTGCAGCGATGGAGCGTCAACATCTCACCGGCTCTTATTATTGGCGGCCTCACGGTTCTTGGCGCGGTCTTCGGCATCTGGGGCTTCATCCTCGCCGCACCGCTCCTGGCTGTTCTCCGTGTCCTGGTCCTGCGCTTTTGGGTCGAGGATGCCCTTAGCGATGCTCAGGGAGCGAGGGCTGCGCTGCGAGGCTCCTAGAAGGCGGCGCTCATGGCGGTCAGCTTGTACAGCTATCTTTGCGGTCTTACGTCATCCATTCACCGGCGTGTACTCGGTTGAGTGTCCGGGCGCGTTCACACGGTCTGCTCTATCTGGTGATCCGGAAGATCGTCCCGTTTTCGTCGTCGCTGACCAGCAGAGCACCATCGTGCCCGACCGCGATACCCGTCGGCCGCCCCCAGGCTGAGGCGGAAGCTCCGCGATGTGCCGGTGGATCGGTGTGATGCCTTGCCTTCGTTCATTTCCCATTCTGTTAGGGGCTTCGATTGGGCTAGCAAACGGCTTTCCCGTTTCGAGGGCTCAAGCCGATCCTCCGGTCTCGATCACCGCTCGGATCGGCGACGCCAGTCGCGTGCTCGCGGAATCTGATCCGCGCATCCGGGCGCTCGGTGCGGCGCGGCAGCGAGAGGTCGTCGAGTTTGTGATCGGCAACACGCTGTTCACGCTCACGCACGAGCTTGGCCACGCCGCGATCGGCCTCTTCGGCTTGCCCGTGCTGGGGCGAGAGGAGGATGCGGCAGACACCTTCGCGACGCTCGCCTTGCTCCATGTCGGCACGGAGTTCACGCATGGGGTTCTGCTCGATGCGGCGCGCGGCCTCATTCTCATAGCCGAGCGCGACGCGCGCATGGGCCTGCCGCTAGTCTTCTATGCCGAGCATGGCCTCGACCGGCAGCGCGCCTTCCAGATCATCTGCCTGATGACAGGGAGCGATCCGAGGAGCTTCAGGGCACTCGCGGAGCGGGCCGGGATCCCGGCCGAACGGCAGGAAACCTGCATCGACGAGTTCCGCCAAGCCGAGCAATCCTGGCTGAGCCTCTTGCGGGGGCACCTTCGGAGCGCGGCGCCCCGCGCGCGCTCATTCCTCAGGCGCCTGTTCAGGCTACCGGCCGCCGCGGCGGGAGCGCAGGACCGGATCGAGGTGCATTACCGAGCGGCGCCGGCGCCGCTCGCGCCGTATAAGCAGGCGCTCGAGAGCGTCGGTCTGTTGGAGGCGGTCGCCGGTTTCGCGAGCCAGAACCTGGATTGGCCCGCCACTCTCGGCATCGAAGCGCGCGCCTGCGGCGAGCCCAACGCCTATTGGGATCGCGGCGAGCGACGGGTGGTGGTCTGCTACGAGCTCGTCGCCGAGTATGCCGAGATAGCGCTTCGGTCGACACTTTAGAGGTCCGGCACACATGCTCTTCTTAGCAGCAACCGATTTTTCCACGAGATCACAACGCGCCGTTCGACGGGCAGGTCTTCTAGCCCAAGCGTACGGAGCGGAACTGGCTCTCGTTCATGTCGTCGACGACGACCAGCCGCAGGATCTGGTCGCGCTCGAGACGCGTGAGGCTCAACGTATCCTGAACGAGCAGATCACGGTGGTCTCGGAGTTGCAGCACGTCACCTG
>JAJFBI010000524.1 GCA_020697385.1 Microvirga sp.
CCAAGACGAGCTCAGTCGAGAAGAACAACCGGCGCGCCAAGATGGTGAAGCAGTACGCCGCCAAGCGCGCCAAGCTGAAGGAGATGGCAGTCGACGACAGGCTGACGCCGGAAGAGCGCTTCGGCGCGCGGCTCAAGCTTGCCAAGCTGCCGCGCAACTCCTCGCCGACGCGCATTCGCAATCGCTGCGAGATGACCGGCCGCCCGCGCGCCGTCTATCGCAAGTTCAAGCTGTCGCGGCTGGCGCTGCGCCAGCTGGCCTCGCTGGGCGCTCTGCCCGGCGTCGTGAAGTCGAGCTGGTAACGGGGGCCCGTAGACCATGTCTATGACAGATCCTGTCGGTGATTTGCTGACCCGCATCCGCAACGGCCAGTCGGCGCGCCTCGACAGCGTTACCGTGCCGGCCTCGCGCCTGCGGTCCAACGTCCTCGATGTGCTGCAGCGCGAAGGCTACATCCGCGGCTGGTTCGAAGAAGAGCTTCGTCCGGGCGTGAAGGAGCTTCGCGTCGAGCTGAAGTACGACAACGGCCGTCCGGTCATCAAGGAGATCAAGCGCGTCTCCACCCCGGGCCGTCGCGTCTATTCCAAGATCCGCGAGCTGCCGCGCCACTTCAACGGGCTCGGCATCTCGATCCTGTCCACGCCGCGCGGCGTCATGTCCGACGCCGAGGCGCGTGCCGCCAATGTCGGCGGTGAAGTCATCTGCAAGGTGTTCTAGCCATGTCGCGCGTCGGCAAGAATCCGGTCATCGTCCCCGCGGGCGTGACCCTCGATCTCAAGGGCCAGCATCTCAAGGCCAAGGGCAAGCGTGGCGAGCTGCAGTACACGGTGCACGACGATGTCGAGGTCACCCGTGACGGCGACAAGCTCAACTTCAAGCCGCGCAACGACAGCCGTCGCGCCCGCATGCAGTGGGGCACGGCGCGCAACCTCGCCAGCAACCTGGTGAAGGGCGTGTCGGACGGCTTCACCATCAACCTCGAGATCAACGGCGTCGGCTATCGCGCCCAGGCCGATGCCAAGAACCTCAAGCTGCAGCTCGGCTTCAGCCATGACGTCGAGGTGCCGATTCCCGCCGGTATCCAGATCAAGGCGCTGAAGCCGACCGAGATCGAGATCACCGGCGCCGATCGTCAGAAGGTGGGCCAGCTCGCGGCCGAGATCCGCAGCCTGCGTCCGCCCGAGCCTTACAAGGGCAAGGGCATCAAGTATTCGACCGAGACGATCCGGCGCAAGGAAGGCAAGAAGAAGTAGAGGCGATCATGTCCAAGACCAACGCCCTTTTCGCGCGCCGTCAGCGGCGCGCGCGCTACAAGCTGCGCCAGGCTGGCGGCAGCCGTCCGCGCCTCAGCGTCTTCCGCTCGGGCAAGCACATTTATGCCCAGGTCATCGACGACCGTAAGGGGGCCACGCTCGCTGCCGCCTCGTCGCTCGACGAGGACGTCAAGGGCAAGCTCAAGACCGGCGCCGACAAGTCGGCGGCGGTCGAGGTCGGCAAGCTGATTGCCGTCCGGGCCATCGCCGCCGGCGTGAAGGAAGTCGTCTTCGACCGCGGCGGCTACATGTATCACGGCCGCGTCGCTGCGCTGGCCAATGCCGCCCGTGAGGGCGGCCTGTCGTTCTGAGGAGTTAGCACATGGCTCGTTCACCCGGTGGTTCCGGCCGTGGCTCGCGCGATCGTGGACGCGACCGCGACCGCGACGAGGAAAACGAACTGAAGGACAAGCTGGTCACCATCAATCGCGTCGCGAAGGTGGTTAAGGGCGGCCGGCGTTTCGCCTTCGCGGCGATCGTGGTCGTCGGCGACCAGCGCGGCCGCGTCGGTCACGGCGCCGGCAAGGCGCGTGAGGTTCCCGAGGCGATCCGCAAGGCGACGGAAGCGGCCAAGCGCGGCCTGATCCGCGTGCCGCTGCGCGACGGCCGCACGCTGCATCACGACGTCAAGGGCCGCTTCGGCGCCGGCAAGGTGACCTTGCGCGCCGCCCCGGCCGGCACCGGCATCATCGCCGGCGGCCCGATGCGCGCGGTGTTCGAGACGCTCGGCATCAAGGACATCGTGGCGAAGTCGGTCGGCACGTCCAACCCGCACAACATGATCAAGGCGACGTTCGTGGCCCTGCAGCAGCTCAACTCGCCGCGCATGGTCGCCACCCGCCGCGGCAAGAAGGTCGGCGATCTGCTGGGCCGTCGCGACGAGACCACCGCGGAAGCGGCGGCTTAGGGAGCAGGTCATGGCCGAAGGCAAGAAGATCAAGATCACCCAGACCGGCAGCCATATCGGCCGTACCGAAGATCAGCGCGGCACGCTGATCGGCCTGGGTCTGAACAAGCGCCATCGCACCCGCGAGCTCGTCGATACGCCCGAGGTGCGCGGCATGATCAACAAGGTGCGTCACCTGGTGCGCATCGACGAGGAAACGCGCTGAGCGGCCACGGGGCGGTTCGAGCGCGGAGGGTAGAACGATGAGACTGAACGAAATCGCCGACAACGCCGGAGCCCGCAAGGCGCGCATGCGCGTCGGCCGCGGCATCGGCTCGGGCAAGGGCAAGACCGCCGGACGCGGCGTCAAGGGCCAGAAGTCGCGCACGGGCGTGGCCATCAAGGGCTTCGAAGGCGGCCAGATGCCGCTCTACCGGCGCATTCCCAAGCGTGGCTTCCTGCCGCCGAACCAGAAGTCCTGGCAAGTGGTCAACCTCGGCACGCTGCAGAAGGCGATCGACGAGAACAAGATCGACGCCGGCAAGACCATCGATGCCGCTGCCATGCAGGCCGCCGGCCTGTTCAAGAAGTCGTTGGACGGCGTGCGCCTCCTTGGCAAAGGCGAGATCAAGACCAAGATCGAAGTGAAGGTCGCGGGCGCCTCGGCGTCGGCGATCGCCGCGGTCGAGAAGGCCGGTGGCAAGGTCGAGCTGCCGCCCAAGGCGCAAGCCGAGGCGGCCTGAACCCTTCACGCGTGAGGTTCCATGGCATCCGCCGCCGAGCAACTTGCATCCAACCTGAACTGGGGCGCGATCGGTAAGGCAACCGAGCTGAAGAAGCGCCTGTGGTTCACCGTGGGCGCGCTCGTTGTCTTCCGTGTCGGCGCCTATATCCCCGTGCCGGGTGTGGATCCGCAGGCCCTGGCCGAGATCTTCGCCCAGAATGCCGGCGGCATCGCCGGCCTGCTCGACGTGTTCTCGGGCGGCTCGATCGGCCGCATGTCGGTGCTGGCGCTCAGCATCATGCCGTACATCTCGGCCTCCATCATCATGCAGATCCTGACGACGGTGGTGCCGTC
>JAJFBI010000525.1 GCA_020697385.1 Microvirga sp.
CGCCTAATGAACATCCGGTTTAGGAGAGGCTGGAGCCGAGATGGCCTCGTGCAGAAGAATACCGGGCCCTCTCGGGCCCGGTAAGTGAAAAAGCACTGGGAGGCAGAGACATTCATAGGTGCTTCCAGCTGCTACTGCAGTGAACAACATCACACCGGAGGGCATCTCCTGTCGCGCTCTCTACTGGGGTGGAAGCGTGTGCATCCGATTGATGAGCTGCCTCTCCGAAACTCGTCGTTGCATGCCACATGCGAGAGAGTGGCTTTCGAGAGATAGTTCTTCGAAGCTTCACGGGTGCTCGGACCGAGCCAGCTCTCTATCTATAGGCCTCTCGCGAAACAGAGCATTTACAAGGGTCGCAGAAGCTTGAAATCGCCTACCCTTATTTGGAACCCACCCGGCGTCCTCTGGTCGCTGGCGGCTCGGCGGCAGCAACGATCCGCACCTCACCCGCACTCACCTCAGGCGGCGGACCCTGATGAAGGTCGGGCAGGTTCTCCTTGACCCAGGTCGCCGCCTTCTCGATCGACGCCAACGCGGCCCGCTGATCGTCGAACAGGCTCACCGTCGTGAGCTCGTCGCCGCCAACGATCAGGTAGTAGGTCTTGAACCCGGGCAGACCCTTCAGAATCGGGACAAAGCCCTTCTCTACCCGGTGGGCAATCTGCTCGGGCGAGCGGATGTGACGGTACTTGCGGATGCTCGCGTACACGACGACCGCCTCCCCGCAGCGGACCGATGATCCCACACAACCGCAAGTGCCAATATGGAAGGCGACCAGCCGTGAGCCACAGCACGCCTCCCGGGCTCACGTGCTCAGCCTCGGCATCTGTTATCTGGACAATGCGGAAGGGCTGTTACGGATCACTGGAGATCGGTAACAACGGCCTGCCGAACCGGCCCATGCCGAGCGGCTAACCCGTTGGTCATCCTCGGCCGGCTTGGCGCCCGGGAGCGCCCGCCGTTACAGATTTGGTTCTGTCACAGGCAGGCGCTCACCCGCCCGCTTCCAAGGCATCGGACTCCTTGCTGGATGCCCAGGTGGGATACGATAATTGTTCTTCGGGCAAGGCGAGACAACAAGCTCTAAGGGAGGCCATCATGCTCGCGAACGATTACTATTCCGAGGAGCGACATGGGCCGCATGAAATCTTCGAACTCGGCGACTTCGTGCTAGAGAGCGGCATCACGCTCCCCAACACGAAACTCGCCTACAAGACGCACGGCACGCTGAACAAGGCCCAGGACAACGTTATCCTGTTCCCACACATGTGGTCGGGAACGCCAAAGGCGATGGAGATCTTCATCGGCGAGGATCGACCGCTCGACCCGAGAAAATACTTCATCATCCTGCCAGGCCAGTTCGCCAACGGCTTCTCGTCCTCTCCGAGCAACACGCCCCCACCATTCAACGGCGGCGCGTTCCCGCACGTCACGATTGGCGACGACGTGCGGGCGCAGCATCGGCTCATCACCGAACGCTACGGGATTAAGCGGCTGGAGCTGGTCCTCGGATGGTCGATGGGGGCGGAGCAGACCTACGAATGGGCGGTGCGCTTTCCCGACATGGTCAAGCGCGCATTGCCGTTCGCCGGCACCGCCAAGACCACGCCGCACGACTACATCTTCGTGCGCTCACACGAGGATGCGCTCAAGTCCGACCCTGCCTGGAAGGGCGGCTTCTATGAGCACCAGAGCGAGGTGCACGTCGGGCTGCGACGCCACGCGCAGATCTGGTCGGTGATGGGGCTATGTCAGGACTTCTACAACAAGGAGGCCTGGCGCGAGGTCGGGTTCACGTCCTTGGAGGACTTCCTGCGCAGGTTCTGGGAAGCCTACTTCCTGCCTATGGATCCCAACAATCTGATCTGGATGGGCTGGAAGTGGCGGCACGGCGACGTCAGCCTGCACACCGGCGGTGATCTCAAGGCGGCGCTGGGCCGGATCAAGGCGAAGACCTACGTCGTGCCGTTCTCCCGCGACATGTTCTTCCCGCCCGAGGATTGCGAGGCCGAGCAGAAGCTCATTCCAAACAGCAAGTTCCGGGTCGTCGACAGCCTGTGGGCCCATTTCGCGATGTTTTGCATGACCTCGTCTGACCGGGAGCAGATCGATGCATGCATTCGGGATCTTCTGAACGAAGAAGCCGGCTGATTGCTACAATCATACGCTTGTCAGCGGGCGCCGTGCTGCCTGAACCAGGCGAGGCAGCGGGCCCAGCCGTCCTTGGCCGCGGGCTCATCGTACGAGGGGCGGTAGTCGGCGTGAAAACCGTGGCCAGCTTCGGGGTAGACCTGGAGCTCGGCGGTCCTGCCGGCTTGGCGGACCGCCTCCCGCATCCGTTCGACCGAGGCCACCGGGATGCCCTGGTCCTTGCCGCCGTAGAGGCCCAGCACCGGGGCCTTCAGCTGGTCCACGAGGTCGATCGGGTTCTCGGGGTGCAGTGGGTCAGTGTCGCCGACCAGACGGCCGTACCACGCCACCCCGGCCTTCAAGTCGGGGCTGTGCTCGGCATAGAGCCAGACGATGCGGCCGCCCCAGCAGAAGCCCGTGATGCCGAGCCGGGAGGTGTCTCCCCGACCTTCGGCCTTGGCCCAGACGGCGGTGGCGTCGAGGTCCTGCATCACCTGCGCGTCCGGCACCTTCGAGACCACCTGGCTGATGATCTGGTTGATGTCGGACATCGTCGAGACGTCACCCTCGCGGGCATAGAGCGCCGGCGCCACCGCGAGGTAGCCCTCCTTACCGAAGCGGCGGCAGACGTCCTTGATGTGCTCATGGACGCCGAAGATCTCCTGCACCACGAGGACGGTCGGGAAAGGGCCCGTGCCCTTGGGCCGTGCGTAGTAGGCCGGGATCTCACCATCGTGGACCCGGACCTTGGCCTCGCCGGTGTCGAGGCCCTCGGCGTCGGTCGTGATCGTGGCGGCGCTCACCGGCGTCACGGCGCTGGCGAAGCCGGCGGCCAGCGAGGTGACGGCGAACAGGCGGCGTGAGAGGTCGATCTTCGGGACGAGGCTGATCTCGTCGGCGGTTAGGGCGTGCATGCCGGTCCTCCCAAAGGTTGGCTAAGCGCGAAGGCAGGGCCAGTGCGGCGGTCTGGGATGGCAGCGACACCCTCGCCGTCTGCCGGCTCGTCTAGGATACCCGGTCAGAAAGGCCAAGGGCTCACCCCCGTTCAATTTTGTGGTTGCCGTCAGACTCCAGCACGGAGCAAAAGCGATACAGGATCTGGTTGAGTTCCCGCTATAACGCTCCCTGCTCCATCTCCTG
>JAJFBI010000526.1 GCA_020697385.1 Microvirga sp.
GGCTGTTCGTGTGAGGAGCCGCTTGCCCCACTCCGGCATCACCGGCCTTGTGCCGGTGATCCCGATCTGAAAAGCGCTGAGCCCTTCCTATCGGGATGGCCGGGACAAGCCCGGCCATGACGTCGAGGTTTTACACTAGGGGGAGCGGAAAGGAGTGTCGCGGGCTCTAGGGCTTCACGCGGGCGCCTTGAGGGACTAAGTCAAATCCAAACGAAACCCACGGAGATCCCGATGTCCTCCAAGCTCGACCAATTGCGCGCCATGACGGTCGTCGTCGCCGATACGGGCGACCTCGATGCGGTGCGCCGCCTGAAGCCTCAGGACTGCACCACCAACCCGACCCTGCTCCTGAAGGCGGTCGAGACCCCGGCCTATGGCCACATCATCGACGAGGCCCTGGCCTGGGGGCGCTCTCAAGGTGGCTCCCGTGAAAGCGTGGTCGCGGCGATCTGCGACCGCCTCGCCGTCGCCTTCGGCGCCGAGCTCGCCGGCATCGTGCCGGGTCGCGTCTCCACGGAGGTCGATGCGGATCTCTCCTTCGACACGGAGGCGACGCTCGCCAAGGCGCGGGCCATCATCAATGCCTATGAGGAGCGCGGCATCGGGCGCGAGCGGATTCTCATCAAGATCGCCGCCACCTGGGAGGGCATCCGCGCGGCGGAAGTGCTCCAGAAGGAAGGCATCGACTGCAACCTCACGCTGCTGTTCAGCCAGGTGCAGGCCCAGGCCTGCGCGGAAGCGGGCGTGTTCCTGATCTCGCCCTTCGTCGGCCGCATCCTCGACTGGCACGTGAAGGCGGGCGGCGGCCCCTACGCGGGCGAGACCGATCCGGGCGTGCTCTCCGTGCGCAAGATCTATGCCTCGTACAAGGCGCAAGGGATCAAGACCGTGGTGATGGGCGCGTCCTTCCGCAATATCGGCGAAATCGAGGCGCTCGCGGGCTGCGACCGGCTGACCATCTCGCCCGCGCTCCTCGACGAGCTGGCAGGCTCGCAGGGCGAGCTGCCGCGCAAGCTCTCGGCGGATAACGTGGAAAAGATCGCGCCGCTGCCGCGCACCGACGAGAAGAGCTTCCGCTTCGCCATGAACGAAGATGCGATGGCGTCCGAAAAGCTCTCCGAGGGCATCCGTTCCTTTGTGAAGGACCTGCGGTCGCTGCGTACGCTGGTGGCGCAGCGGCTGGAAGAAGCGAAGGCGGCTTAAACCAAGAGAATGTCATCCCGGACGCCGCAGGCGATCCGGGATCGTACTTAGGATAAGGCGCGGGAACCTCAACATTGTCATTCCCGCGCAGGCGGGAATCCATATTCGCTAACATTACAGAATGTGGCGAGCCGCATGACGCTTCGTTCTGCAGCGTTAGCGGTTATGGATTCCGGGCTCCGCTGCGCGGCCCCGGAATGACAGTGCCTCATTTGGAAAGTGATCCCGGATCGGCTTCGCCGTCCGGGATGACATGCGTGGTAGCGCGGTCTTACTTCTTCTCCGCCAGCGCCTTCTCGCGGATCGCCGAGAGCGACATGGACGGCGTGATTGCTTCCGGGTCGAGGATGCAGTGCAGGATCGCGGGCTTGCCGGAGGTGAGCGCGCGCTGGAGGGCGGGGGCGAAATCCTCGGTCATCTCGACGCGCTCGCCGTAGCCGCCGAAGGCGCGGGCGTAGGCTGCGAAGTCCGGGTTCTGAAGCATCGTCGCCGAGACGCGGCCGGGATATTCGCGCTCCTGGTGCATGCGGATCGTGCCGTACATGCCGTTGTCGAGCAGAATCACAAGGATCGGCAGGTCGTATTGCACGGCGGTGGCGAATTCCTGTCCGTTCATGAGGAAGTCGCCGTCGCCGGCGAACACCACCACGGGGCTGTCGGGCCGCAGGCGCTTGGCGCCTACCGCCGCCGGCACGCCGTAGCCCATGGAGCCGGAGGTGGGGGCGAGCTGCGTGCCATATTGGCGGAACGGCCAGAAGCGGTGCACCCAGGTGGCGAAATTGCCAGCACCGTTGCAGAAGATCGTATCGATGGGCATCACCTCGCGCAGGTGCCGCATGACCTGGCCCATCTGCAGAACGCCGGGATGGCGGATCTCACTCGGATCGCTCCAGGCCAGATAGCTTTCATGCGCGGCCTTCGTGCCCTCGCTCCAGGGGAGCGATGCCGGCGGGTGGAGACCCTCGAGCGCCGCCGTGAAGGCCGTGGGCGAGGCATTGATGGCGAGATGCGGCGCATAGACCCGCCCGAGCTCGCTCGAATCGGGATGGATGTGAACTAGGGTCTGCTTCGGAGCCGGAATGTCGAGGAGCGTGTAGGCCTGGCTCGGGATCTCGGAGAGACGTCCGCCGACGAGCAGGACGAGATCGACTTCCTTGATGCGCGCGAGCAGCTTCGGATTCACCCCGAGTCCGAGATCGCCGATATAGGAGGCGTGATCGGCGGGAAACAGCATCTGGCGCCGGAACGTGCAGGCGACCGGCAGCTCGAAGCGCTCGGCGAAGCGCACGAAGCGCTGCACCGCGTCTTCCGACCAGCGACTGCCGCCGAGCAGCGCCACCGGCTTCTTCGCGCCATGCAGCAGCTTCTGCAACTCCGCCATCTGCGCCGGGCCGGGATGCGTCTCGATGACCTGATAGCGCGGCGCGTCGGCGACCGCGGCCATCTCGGTGAGCACGTCTTCAGGCAGCGCGATCACGACGGGGCCGGGGCGGCCCGAGGTGGCGACGTGGAAGGCGCGGGAGACGATCTCTGGGAATCGCGCCGGATCGTCCACTTCCGTGGCCCATTTGGCGAGCGGCCCGAAGGCGGCGCGGTAATCGAGTTCCTGGAACGCCTCGCGCTCGCGCATGCCGCGCTCGATCTGGCCGACGAACAGGATCATCGGTGTCGAATCCTGCTTGGCGATGTGAATGCCCGGCGAGGCATTGGTCGCGCCGGGGCCGCGGGTGACGAAGCAGATGCCGGGACGGCCCGTGAGCTTGCCATAGGCTTCCGCCATCATGGCCGCACCGCCTTCCTGGCGGCAGACCGTGATGGCGATGTTCGCGTCATGCAGCGCATCGAGCGCTGCGAGATAACTCTCGCCCGGAACGCAGAAGATGTGATCGACTCCGTGCAGGGTCAGTTGATCGACAAGAATCTGGCCGCCGGTGCGGGAGGGCGCTGTCATGGAAGCCTCATAGTGTTAAGAGGCTGGATATGAAAACGGAGGGCATTTCTGCACTCCGCCATGAGGTTCATCCGAGCCGGATTCACGGCCGCCGCCCGTCTCCTTCTCGCCGCCGAAGGCCCCGCCGATCTCGGCACCCGAGGGGCCGATGTTGACGTTGGCGATGCCGCAATCGGAGCCCGTCGCCGAGATGAAGGCCTCGGCCTCGCGCATGTTGAGCGTGAAGATCGAGGAGGAGAGACCGGCGCCGACCGCGTTGTGAAGCGCGATGGCCTCGTCGAAGTCGGAGTAGCGCATCACGTAGAGAATCGGCGCGAAGGTCTCGCGGGTCACCGGGCCGGTCTGGCTCGGCATCTCGACAAGCGCGGGACGGGCATAGATTCCGTCGCCCGCCACATCCGTGTAGCGTCCGCCGCCATGCACCTTGCCGCCGGCCACGCGGGCTTCATCCAGCGCGCGCTCCATGCCGTCGAAAGCGGCCTGGTCGATCAGCGGGCCGACCAGGGTTCCCTGCTCGCGCGGATCGCCGATCTTCACGCTGCCATAGACCTTCGCGAGGCGCGGCACGAGCTGATCATAGACGCTCTCATGCACGAAGAGGCGGCGCAAGGTGGTGCAGCGTTGGCCCGCCGTGCCCATGGCGGCAAACGCGATGCCGCGCAGCGCGAGATCGAGATCGGCGGAGGGCGCCACGATTGCGGCATTGTTGCCGCCGAGCTCCAGGATCGCGCGAGCGAAGCGCTCGGCAAGCTTCGGGCCGACCTGACGGCCCATGGCGGTGGAACCGGTGGCGGAGAGGATCGGCACGCGGTGATCTTCCACGAGGATCTCACCGACCTCACGGCCGCCGAGCAGAACCTCGCACAGACCCTCCGGCACGCCGCCGAAGCGCTTGGCCGCCCGCTCCACGATGGCGTGCGTACCAAGCGCCGTGAGCAGGGTCTTCTCGGACGGCTTCCACACCACGCTGTCGCCGCACACCAGCGCGAGCGCCGCGTTCCAGGACCACACGGCCACGGGGAAGTTGAAGGCGGAGATCACGCCGCAGACACCGAGCGGATGCCAGGTCTCCATCATGCGGTGATCGGCACGCTCGGTCGCGATGGTCAGGCCGTAGAGCTGGCGTGAGAGGCCGACGGCGAAATCGCAGATGTCGATCATCTCCTGCACCTCGCCGAGGCCCTCGGAGACGATCTTGCCGGCTTCCAGGGTCACGAGGCGGCCAAGGTCGTCCTTGGCGGCGCGCAGCTCCTCGCCGAGCAGGCGGATGAACTCGCCGCGCCGGGGTGCCGGAATCTTTCGCCAAGCCTTGAAGGCGGCATCGGCCCGGCCAATGGCCGCCTTGGCCTCGTCCGGGGTGGTTTCACGCACATGGGCGATCACCTCGCCGGTGATCGGGGACCGGGCCGGGCGCCCGCCATCGGCAAAGGCGCTGTCCGGCACACCGAGGCGCGCGAGAATGGCGCGGGCCTCGTCCGCAACGGAGGCGGGCGCGGAGGATACGGGTTTCAGGCTCGCGGTCATGGTCATCTCCCTCGATGCGGGCTTAGGGCTTGTCATGAAGCCCTGGCCGGCGCTTGTTCTTGGAACGAAACGACGGCGGCTGTCAGGCCACCGTCTTAAAGCATTTCGGGACAAGCAGGGAACTGCTTTTCCCGAATAGGGTCATGCGGTTTGGTCAAGAAGCTGGACTGCTAGGTTTTCACCCTGCCTCGTCATCACCGGCCTTGTGCCGGTGATCTCGATTATCTGAGGTGCAGAGCTTTTCCCATCGGGATGGCCGGCACAAGGCCGGCCATGATGTCGAGGGTTGTTGCGGCCGAGAGGGTGCCTCGCCTCGTCCCTCACGCCACGGCGTCGAGGCGGATGTTCTTTGCCGCCGGCTCTTGGCCCTCATCCAGGCGGTCGCCCGCATAGACGCGGCCGAAGCGGTTGGCCAGGAAGCTGTCGAGGTCGATCTCCTCCTGGCGGACGAAACCCTGCTTCGGCAGCTTGCCGGCGACCAGCAGGTCGAGCATGGCGCAGATGCCGGCAGCCGTCGTCACCTGGATGGCGGTGCGCTGGGTGCCGCCGACTTTCTGGCCGTAGATGCTGCGGGCATAGGTCTCCTGCACGTAACGGCCGCCGCGCTCGCCGGTCACGGTCACGAACACGATGACCATGTCCTGCATGGTGGCCGGCACGGCGTTCTCCAGGATGTCCTTGAGAACCTCACGGCGGTTGCGTAAGCCCAGGTCGTTCAGCAGCACCCGCATGAGGGCGCAGTGGCCCGGATAGCGGATGGTCTTGTAGTTCAGGTTGCGCACCTTGCCGTCCAGCGTCTCGCACAGGGTGCCGAGGCCGCCGGAGGTGTTGAAAGCCTCATAGCGCGTGCCGTCGAGGGAGAACTCCTCGAGCTCCTCCATGGCCGGAACCTCGCGCAGCTTGCCGTCGACCACCGCCTCGCAGCGCTCGATATACTCGGTGATGACGCCGTCCGTGCTCCAGGTGAGATTGTAGGACAGGGCGTTCGACGGATATTGCGGCAGGGCGCCGACGCGCAGGCGCACCGTGTCGAGCTTGTCGAAGCGGCTGGCGATGTCGTGCGCCACGATGGAGATGAAGCCCGGGGCGAGGCCGCACTGGGGAATGAAAGCGGTCGAGGCGCCTTCGGATAATTCCTTCACCATGCGGGTGGTGGCCACGTCCTCGGTGAGGTCGAAGTAGTTCACGTCGGCCAAGCGCGCCGCCTTGGCCACGTGGCTGGTCAGGTGATAGGGCGCGGCGCTGAGGACCGCATAATGACCCGTGAGGGCGTTCTGCCGGGCGACCGCGTCAGCGCAGTCGAGCTGGATCGTCTGCACGCCATTCTTCCCGACTGCCTCCAGGGCCTCAGACGAGGAATCCGCCACGGTGACGCGGTAGTCGCCGGTATCATGGAGCATGTCGACAATGGTGGAGCCGATCTTGCCGGCGCCGATGACGAGAATCGAGTGCATTCAAACCTCCCTATATTCCCTTCAGAAAAAGGCGGAACGCTGCAGAACGCCATAGACAGGTTGACGGAAAGCCGATTAACTCTCGGCGAAACGCCGTTGTGACTGGTCATAGTGATGCTCGATGCCACCGATCGCGCCTTGATTGCCCTCTTGCGGGAGAATGCCCGCATCGGCCATGCGGAGGCGGCGCGGCGCCTCAATCTCTCCCGCACGACGGTACAGGCGCGGGTCGAGAGCCTGGA
>JAJFBI010000527.1 GCA_020697385.1 Microvirga sp.
CATCTATGTGCGCAAGGTGGAGCGCAAGGGCGGGGAGCTCTACAACGTGGAGTTTGCCACGATCCCGAACGTCAAGGATCCGGTGAAAGCCGCCAAGTCCAACTGATCACACCTGTCCGGGAAGCGCCGCTGAAGAGCGGCGCTTTTTCTATGTATACACCAAGCTGTCTCAAACTCATTTTGCTGCTATGCAGCATCGAAAAATTGCCACGACAGCCCTTAGTATAGTTGCCTCTGCGTCTCGCCTGTATACATTCTGCATCCGTGGAGGAAGACGATGACAGAAGCGCGCCCGTTCCCGCTGAATGCCTGGTATGCCGCGGCTTGGAGCCATGAGATCAAGCATGAGCTCGCGGCCCGGACGATCTGCAACAAGGACATGGTACTCTACCGTCGCTCGGACGGTCAGGTGACTGCGCTCGAGGATGCGTGCTGGCATCGGCTGCTGCCGCTCTCGATGGGCCATCTCAAGGGTGACGAGGTGGTGTGCGGCTATCATGGTCTCGTCTTCAACGCCGCTGGCCGCTGCACCTATATGCCGGCGCAAAAGACCATCAACCCGTCAGCCTGCGTGCGCGCCTATCCGGTGGCCGAGCGTCATCGTCTCGTCTGGGTCTGGCCCGGCGATCCTGCGCTTGCCGATCCCGATAAGATCCCTGACTTCCATTGGAATGACGGGACTGAATGGGTCGGCGAGGGCGGCACCTTCTACGATTTGAAGTGCGACTACCGCCTTGTGATCGACAATCTCATGGATCTCACCCATGAGACCTATGTTCATGCGGGCAGCATCGGCGATGAGGCCATCACGAGCGCGCCCTTCGACGTTACGCATACGGACCGCACGGCGACCGTGACCCGTTGGATGATCAATATCGAGCCGCCGCCGTTCTGGGCCAAGCAGCTCGACAGGCCCGGCGAGCATGTGGACCGGTGGCAGGTCATCTATTTTCAGGCGCCTTCGACGGTGGTCGGTGACGTGGGTGTGGCCGTGACAGGAACCGGCGCGCCTCAGGGGGATCGCTCGCAGGGCGTGAATGGTGCGTTCCTTGCTGCCATCACGCCGGCCACGGACAAGACCTGCCACTACTTCTGGAACTTCGTGCGGACGTTCCGCACGGATGACGAGCAACTCACGCGCGACATCAACAAGGCCCATGTCAACGAGGGCAAGGGCGTCTACGACCAGGATCACGTGGTGCTCGAGGCCCAGCAGGTGGCGATCGACAGAAATCCCCGGATGCCCTTCTACAACCTCAACATCGATGCAGGAGCCCTCTGGGCCCGCAAGCTGATCGACCGGATGCTGGAAGAGGAGGGCGGGCAGCCCATACCGGTTCCGAGCGAGGCGGCCGAGTAGGTTTGGCATGAGCAAGCAGGTGGAATGGCGCAAGGGGACCTTGCGCTCGGTGCGGGATCTCACCCCGGACATTCGGCTCTTCGAGATCGAGCCGGACGGCGAGTTCGTCGCACCGACGCCGGGGAGCCATATCAATGTGGGGGTCCAGATCGGCGAGCGGGCGGATGTCCGTTCCTATTCCGTTGTCGGCCCCTGCATGGACGGTCTGTACCGGATTGCCGTCAAGCGTCTCCCCGACAGCCGCGGCGGGTCGCTCTACATGTGGAGCCTCGTGCCCGGCGCTCAGCTCAGCATCTCGACGCCCGGTAATCACTTCGATCTCAGCCTGGGGCGGCCGGAATATATCCTGCTCGCAGGCGGCATCGGCATCACGCCGATCTACACCATGTCTCTTGCTCTGGCCCACGCCGGGGCGAACTTTCGCGTGCTCTATGCCTGTCGGAGCCGGCAGGACATGGCTCTCGCCGACGAGATGCGGGAGCAGGTCGGCAATCGTCTGCAGGTTTTTCTCGACGAAGAGGGGGCGCGTGTGGACCTGGACGCGGAGATCGCCAGGCTTGCGCCCGCGGGTGAACTCTATGTCTGTGGTCCCATCGGGATGCTGGAGGCTGCCAAGCGCGCTTGGCAGAGAAGCGGCCGGCCTGTGGATCAGCTGCGGTTCGAGACTTTCGGCAACAGCGGCCGCTTCGCCACGGAGGCGTTCAAGGTGAAGATCCCGCGCCTCGGCATCGAGCTGGAAGTTCCGCAGAACAAGACCATGCTGGAGGCCTTGGAGGCAGCCGGGGTTGCGATGATATCCGACTGCCGTCGCGGCGAGTGCGGCCTCTGTGCCCTGTACATCATCGAGACGACTGGCACGGTGGATCACCGGGACGTGTTCTTCAGCGACGAGGAAAAGGCCGAGAACAGGAAGCTCTGCACCTGCGTGTCCAGGGTAGCCGGCGGGGATATCACCATCGACACGGCTGACAGGGCCGCATGAACGGCTTAGCTTGGGCCCGGAAAGGGGCAAAGGGGACTATGATCAAGGCCGCAGAAAATGGCAGCGAGCGCTCGGTGACGCAGACCGTGAGGGCGCAGCTTGCCCTGCGAGACCTTGTCCTGCGCGGCGAACTCAACCCTGGTGAGCGGGTTTCCGAACTGCAGATGGTCGAGCGTCTGGGTGTCTCCCGCACCCCGGTTCGCTCCGCGCTCATCCGGCTGGAGGAGGAGGGGCTGCTGGAGGCGATCCCGTCCGGCGGCTTCTCCGTCAAGACCTTCTCGGAAAAGGAGGTGTTCGAGGCCATCGAGATCCGCGGGACTCTTGAAGGCCTAGCTGCGCGTCTGGCCGCCGAGCGGGGCGTCAGCCGGACGGAGCTTCGGAACGCTGCCAACTGCCTTGAAGCCATCGACGAGCTCATGCGCCGCGACACGTCGGATATCGATCTTTCGCGCTATGTGGAGCTGAACGCTCAATTTCACGAGATCCTGGTTGGCATGGCTGACAGTCAGGCCCTGGCCCGGCAGCTCGAACGGGCCAGCGCGCTGCCGTTCGCCTCGCCGAGCGCTTTGGTGCCTGTGCAGTCGCGCTCACCGGAGATGAACTACATTCTTAGCGTGGCCCAGGATCAGCATCACTGTGTACTCTCCGCCATCGAGCGGCGGGAGGGTGCGCGCGCGGAAGCCATCATGCGCGAGCATGCCCGCATCGCTCATCGTAATCTGGAACGTGCGCTGACCAACCAAAGGGACATGGATCTCGTGCCAGGTTCGGTGCTCATCAAGAGGCGCATCCGCGCCTGATATACAAAGGCGAACACGCCAGAGGGAAAGAGGGAGAAGCACATGCGACGTCGGACATTGATCGGAGCTGCGGGCGCCGCGGCCGTGACGCTGGCCTTGAGCGGGGCGGCCTT
>JAJFBI010000528.1 GCA_020697385.1 Microvirga sp.
ACGCAGGACTACAAAAGGGTGCTGATGCACCGGATTCATGGCGGCGAAAAGCTCGACGAGTTCACGGCCGCCTCGCGCCTGAGCGCCAAATGGGAGTTCTTCGAGGCGCTTAAGGATCTGGGCCGGGAAGCCGCCCGGAACTGGCTCGCAGAGAATTACCGCAATGTCGGAGAGAGAAGCACGGTCGACCTGCGCGGCGCCTATTCCTGACCTGCGGTGGGCGAGCCCTATCTGTCATCAAGCGGCGGGTCATGCCGTATGAAAGGACCCCGCCCGTAGAGGCGGGGTCCTTCGTTGATCAGCTGCGCTTCGGCGGGTTGGCCGGCCAGCTCTTGATGAGCGTGTCGTAATCCACCGTCTCGCCCTTCGGCTTCTCGTTCGCCAGCTTGCGCTGAGGCGCGATGGTGCCGGCGGCTTCGGCCTTCTTGAACCACTCCTCAGCCGAGGTCTTCGGGTTCATCTTCGGTCCGCACTCGCCCTGCACATTGGCGCGCTCGAGACGGGTGAGCACGTCGTCCTGCGCGGCGGCGAGCGAGTCCATCGCCTGCTGCGGCGTCTTGGCCCCGGAAGCCGCATCACCGATGTTCTGCCACCAGAGCTGCGCGAGCTTCGGGTAGTCCGGGATGTTGTTGCCCGTGGGCGTCCATTGCACGCGGGCGGGCGAGCGGTAGAACTCGACGAGGCCGCCGAGCTGCGGCGCGCGCTCCGTCATGGATGGATGCCAGATGTCGCTCTCGCGGATGAAGGTGAGGCCCACATGGCTCTTCTTCAGCGAGACCGCCTTGGAGGTCACGAACTGCGCATAGAGCCAAGCTGCCTTGCGGCGCTCCACCGGCGTGGACTTGAGCAGCGTCCACGAGCCCGCATCCTGATAGCCGAGCTTCATGCCCTCCTTCCAGTACGCGCCTTTCGGTGAAGGAGCCATCCGCCACTTGGGCGTGTTGTTGGCATTCATCACAGGCAGTCCGGGCTTCACCATGTCGGCCGTGAAGGCCGTGTACCAGAACATCTGCTGGGCGATGTTGCCCTGCGCCGGCACGGGACCCGACTCGGAGAACGTCATGCCTGCCGCCTGCGGAGGCGCGTATTTCTTGAGCCAGTCGAGATATTTCGTGATCGAGTAGACGGCCGCTGGCCCGTTGGTGTCGCCGCCACGCTCGACCGAGGAGCCGACCGGCCGGCAGCCCTCCATCCGGATGCCCCATTCGTCGACGGGCAGACCGTTCGGGAGTCCTTTGTCGCCGTTGCCAGCCATGGACAGCCAGGCATCGGTGAATCGCCAGCCGAGCGACGGGTCCTTCTTGCCATAATCCATGTGGCCATAGACCTTGACGCCGTCGATCTCCTTCACGTCGTTGGTGAAGAACTCGGCGATATCCTCATAGGCCGACCAGTTCACCGGCACGCCGAGATCGTAGCCATACTTGGCCTTGAACTTCTCCTTGATGTCGGGGCGCTGGAACCAGTCGTAGCGGAACCAATAGACGTTGGCGAATTGCTGGTCCGGCAGCTGGTACATCTTGCCGTCCGGTGCCGTGGTGAAGGACTTGCCGATGAAATCATTGATGTCCAGCGTCGGCGAGGTGACGTCCTTGCCTTCGCCCGCCATCCAGTCGTCGAGCGCGACCGCCTGCTTGTAGCGGAAGTGGGTGCCGATGAGGTCGGAATCGTTGACCCAGGCGTCGTAGATGTTGCGGCCCGACTGCATCTGGGTCTGGATCTTCTCGACCACGTCGCCTTCCTGGATCAGGTCGTGGGTGAGCTTGATGCCGGTGATTTCCGAGAACGCCTTGGCGAGTGTGCGGGCCTCGTATTCATGGGTCGTGATGGTCTCGGAGACCACGTTGATCTCCATGCCGGCGAAGGGCTTGGCCGCGTTCACGAACCATTCCATCTCCTTCAACTGCTCGTCCTTCGAGAGCGTGGAGGGCTGGAATTCGCTGTCGACCCAGCGGCGGGCTTCTTCCATGCCTGCCAGGGCTGCACTACTGCCGAGTGCCATGGCCAGCACGCTTGTCGAGACGAAGAGTTTCAGGCGGCGGTGAGATTGGGTGAGTTTCATTGTGTTCCTCCCAAGTGATGCCCTGCCGATTGATGCACCGGTCTTGATCCCCACGGTCCGGGCGAACCGTAAGGTCTTGATGTTTCTCTCCTCACACGTAGCGGAACACCGCTGCCGCATAGAGAAGCGAAAGAGCAGAGGCCCACCACAGGTCAGGGCCAACGAGCCCGAGCCATGCGAGGTGGATGAAGGCGGAGCCGAGAAGCGAGATGAAGAGGCGGTCGCCGCGTGTCGTCGGGATGCGCAAGACGCCGACACGTTCTGTCTCGGGCCGATACGCTGCCAGCAGGGTCATGATCAGCAGCAGGCCCGCGATGGCCGCAAAGAAGAGGCCGGTCTGCCATGTCCAGGCCATCCAGGCGAAATCGGGCATCGCGTTCTCCTTCAAACCCGGCCCAGGGCGAAGCCCTTGGCGATGTAGTTGCGGACGAACCAGATCACGAGCGCACCGGGCACGATGGTTAGAACGCCGGCGGCGGCGAGGAGGCCCCAATCCATGCCGGCGGCCGAGACGGTGCGCGTCATGGTGGCGGCGATGGGCTTTGCGGTCACGGAGGTCAGCGTGCGTGCCAGGAGCAGCTCGACCCAGGAGAACATGAAGCAGAAGAAGGCCGCCACACCGACGCCCGAAGCGATGAGCGGCATGAAGATCTTCACGAAGAAGCGCGGGAAAGAATAGCCGTCGATGGCAGCCGTCTCGTCGATCTCCCGGGGAACGCCGGACATGAAGCCTTCCAGAATCCACACGGCAAGCGGCACATTGAACAGGCAATGGGCGAGTGCCACGGCCCAGGGCGTGTCGAAGAGGCCGATGGCCGAGTAGAGATTGAAGAAGGGCAGGGCGAAGACCGCCGGCGGCGCCATGCGGTTGGTGAGCAGCCAGAAGAACAGGTGCTTGTCGCCGAGAAACCTGTAGCGGGAGAACGCATAGGCGGCCGGCAGCGCGAAGGCGATCGACAGAACCGTGTTGATGAGCACGTAGGTGAGCGAGTTGATGTAGCCCGAATACCAGCTCTCGTCCGTGAAGATCTTGACGTAGTTGTCGAAGGTGATGTCGCGCGGCCAGAGCGTGAGGCCGGAGGTGATCTCCATGTTGGTCTTCAGGCTCATGTTCACGAGCCAGTAGATCGGCAGCATCAGGAACAGGAGATAGAGGGTCATCACCACCACGCGCCCGTTCACCCGCGGGC
>JAJFBI010000529.1 GCA_020697385.1 Microvirga sp.
TTATACGCCACGTCGTGGGGCGCGATGAGCGTCTGAAGCTGACCCCATCCGTAGACCACGACTTTCAGGTCGTGCCCTTCGCCCTTCAGCGTCCGGGTGGCGGCGATGGCGGCGTCGGAAGCGGTCCTGTCGTCCGGTGCCGTGGTCGCGAAGATGAGTTCCTTCAAGCCCGCCTTGAGCTTAAGCGCTTCGCGAGCGTCGGAAAGGATTTTTTTCTCCTTGATCGGGTTGGTGATGAGTCGGCACTGTACCCCGACGAAATGATCGTCCCGTCCGTCGCGTCGGGCCAGAATGTCGATGCCGCCCTGCTTCTGCCCGGCGCGGCCATACTCCTGCGCGTGAGGATCCTTCAGCTCGGCGCGGAACAGCAACACGCAGGCGCGCTGAAATGCCTGCCAATCCTTGGGTTTCGGGATCTCGATCGCGAGCCGCGTCGTGATCGGAACGGTCGCTTTCCCGCCCCGGCCGAGAGGTGGGGATGAGAGAAGGCTATTATCGGGCTCTACCCCTTTGGACACGTCGCGACCTACTCATTCCCGCACGCCTCCCTTGGCGCTCATCGTCGGCTGGTTGCGATCACTTGCTGCTCATGCCCCCGGGGCCGGGGAGTTCTGATTAGTCATAGGGCTCGGCGTCTCGATACGCCAGACTTGGCTGTGAACGAATGTCTACTATCGCCGCTCGACGTTCTAAGCCGGACGGACCGCAATTCATCAGATATGTCGCGCCGCCATCCTCCGATCACCCGGATGAACAAACGGCGGCTTTCCGCAACGCCGACAACACCGTTGAACGGGAGCCATGGGCGCAATGTGGGCGTGAGGGGAAGGACGGCTTTTGGGACAGGGCCCCTGAACCAAAGGATCAATATTGCCCCACCTCGTTCGTTGAGATGCGGCCGGAATGTGCCCCAGGTGGACCCTGCGGAGAGTTCTCGGACTAGGGCTATTTTGCTGTTCGTGGAGCCCCGTCTTTATGAGCCCTTTATGCTGCAGCGGTGTTTTCCGTATCGATCCCTTATCCTGGTCGTCGGTAGAACACGTCGGAGTGGAAGCAGAGAGCGGATCGAAGTACCACATGAGCGCCATGGCCGCACTGGACCTTCTGCACTCGCGGGCGCGGCGAAATCGGCCACGACTTGGGCGTGGCGAGGCTGGCATGTGGAACGCACTCCGGCCACGCATTGGGGCCCTCGCCCCTTGCCTCTGGTCCGTGGCGGCGGTGGCGCTCGCAACGATCGCGGGCCTCGCTATGACGGCTGTCGTGCCGCTTCCCAATGTCTCTATGGTGCTCCTGCTTGCGGTGCTGTTCACGGCGGCGCGCTTTGGGCTCGGGCCGGCACTTCTGGCTTCCGGGCTATCCTTCCTGGCCTACAACTTCTTTTTCATCGGGCCGCTTCATACCTTCAATGTCACTGAGCCGCATGAATGGCTCGCGCTCTTTGTGCTTCTCGCGGTCGCCGTGCTCACCTCCACCATCGCTGGGCGTGCCCGCGATCAGGCGCGCACTGCGCTAGAGCGAGCTCGCCTCGCGGAGGAGGTGAACACGATCCGCGCCGCCGCCGAGGCTGAGAGGGTGCGCAACACGCTGCTTGCCTCGATCAGTCACGATTTCCGCACACCGCTGGCTTCCATTCTGGGCGCCGCATCGAGCCTCATCGAGTACGGCGCGCGACTGCCTGAGGCGACGCGGTGCGACCTCCTCGCTCAGGTGAAGGACGAGGACGAGCATCTCGATGGCATGGTGCGAAACCTCCTGGCCATCACGCGGCTCGAGGCGGGCGGGCTCGAAATCAATCGGGACTGGGTGGACATCCGCGAGCTCGTCGATCGCGGGGTGGCGACTGCAAAGCGCCGGGGCGCAACGCAGACCTTCGAGATCGCGGTCGGGCCGGAGCTGCCCTTCGCACCAGCCGATCCGATCCTCCTTGACCAGGTGCTCGCAAACCTCATCGGCAACGCCACACGCTACGCCGGTCCCACAGCGGCCGTTGCGCTTGACGCACGAGCGGAAGGCGGCGCCGTCGTGCTCGGGGTCACTGACAACGGCCCAGGTATCGCGCAAGAAGTGCTGCCGCACGTGTTCGAGAAGTTCGTGCGCGCGCCGCGCGCCAGCGGCGATGCTGGCGAGGGCTCGGGCCTCGGACTTTCGATCGCCAAGGGCATCATCGATGCGCATCGCGGCTCCATCACGGTCGCGAGCCCCGTGGGCAACGGGCGCGGCACGCGGATTGAGATAAGGTTACCGCTTGAGGAGGCCCCGCGGTGAGCCGCTCGACCCGGGTCCTCGTCGTAGATGACGAGCCCGCGATCCATCGCTTTCTCACGCCCGCCCTTGTCGCGAACAACTACGAGGTACTGCGTGCTGACAACGGCGCCGACGCGCTGAAGCGCATCGCTTCAGAGGTCCCGGACGTGGTCGTGCTCGACCTGGGCCTGCCGGACATGGACGGTAAGGAGGTGATCGGACGCGTGCGCGGCTGGTCTGAGGTCCCGATCGTCGTGCTCTCCGCGCGCGACCGCGAAGCTGAGAAGATCTGGGCGCTCGACCGCGGCGCCGATGACTTCGTTAACAAGCCATTCGGCGTTGGCGAACTTATGGCGCGTCTGCGCGCGGCGCTGCGCCACCGCATGCAGCGGGCCGGCGAGACGCCCATTGTGCGGATCGGTGGCCTCGAGATCGACGTTCCGCGTCGGCGCGTCACCCGCGATAAGGAGGAGGTCAAGCTCACGCCGAAGGAATTCGACGTCCTTGCCTTGCTCGCCCGGCACGCCGGCAAGGTCGTGACGCACAAGCAAATGCTGCACGCCGTTTGGGGTCCGGCTCATGAGGAGGACACGCAATATCTGCGCGTCTATGTCGGGCAGCTGAGGCAAAAGATCGAGCCGGACCAGTCCGAGCCCGCGGTGATCCTGACCGAGCCTGGCATTGGCTACCGTCTCGCTGAGCCGAGGGACAGCATCATGCCCGCGCCGAGCTGACGCGAACCGCCTCGCGAGCGCCGCAACAAGGAAAACTCAAGATGATCAGTTCGACCTCCCCAGCGCTCGCCGGGGCGCAGGACACCCATGCGCGCACACGGTTCCTGACCCTAGCGCTCGGCTCGGTCGGGGTCGTGTACGGCGACATCGGCACGAGCCCTCTCTACGCGC
This sequence comes from Microvirga sp., assembly GCA_020697385.1. Lineage (GTDB taxonomy): Bacteria > Pseudomonadota > Alphaproteobacteria > Rhizobiales > Beijerinckiaceae > Microvirga. The sequence continues at coordinate 3,153 of JAJFBI010000529.1, forward strand.
TCAAAGAGGCGGCGGCGGCAGCCGCGGCCAGCGGACCACTGACCCGCGACATCGTTAGGGGGCTCCTGTCGCTCATCCTCTGGTCGCTGATCCTCGTCG
>JAJFBI010000040.1 GCA_020697385.1 Microvirga sp.
CATGACGAATACGGCCATTTCGAAGGGGTCGTGACCCCCGCCGATGCCCTGGAGGCCATCGTCGGCGCTTTCCGGTCGGACGGCGAGACGCCCGAACAGGATGCGGTCCGGCGCGAGGACGGCTCCTGGCTGCTTGCGGGCTCCATGCCGGTGGACGAAATGGCCGAGATCCTCGGCGTGACCCTGCCCGAGTCCCGCAGCTACCACACGGTCGGCGGTCTGGTGATCAGCGAACTCCAGCACCTGCCGACCACGGGCGAACACGTGGAGACGTTCGGCTGGCGTTTCGAGGTGATCGACCTCGACGAGCGCCGAATCGACAAGGTGCTGGCCGTCCCGCTCAATCAGCGAGCGGGCGCAGCCGTTCTTTACTGAGTTTTAGCCCCGCCGGCCCGTGGCCGCGCGGGTGCCGAGGCCGACCTCGATCTCGAAGTTGTTGGCGGACGCAGCCGGAACCACGATGCCTTCCTCGACGATCGACACGGTCGTCTGCGTCTGGCCGGCCGGGATTGCGGCCGCCACCCGACGGGAACGGTTGGCAAAAACGGTCGACCCGTCCTTGACCACGATCTGGACCGGAACGTCATAGCGGCCCGCCGAGCCGCCGGCACCGAGGAGCGCCCGGGCCTCGACGCCGACCCGCACGAGGGTGGTGCCATCCGGCTGGCCGACGCATTCACGGGCCACGTCGCCTAGAGCGATCTGGCTGCGGACGGAGCCAGCATCGCCGGACCGGATGACCGAACCGCCATCCATGACCTCGATGGTCGGGCAGTACACGTCGCGGGTCTCGGCGGCCTGAGCCGGGGCCTGGGTCGCCCCCGCAGTGAGCAGCATGTCGCCGATGCCGAAGCCCCCCTCGCCCGGCGCTCCGCAGCCCGCCAGGGCCGAGATCCCGAGCACGGCAAGGGCCCAGCCCGCCCCGCGGTTCAATCCCTTGTTCATTCTTGTCCCCCACCCTCTCTTTATTCGTTACGGAAGGGCATCGAACCCAGCCGCGAACCCATTCAGGGACACGGGAATCCCAATCCCCTCCTCGGGCGTCTGGAAGACGATGAAGGTGGCCTGCTGGCCGGTCTTCATCTGGTTGATAAGGTTTTCTTCCATGACAACCTCGGCGACGCAGCCCGACGCCAGGCAGCGCACGAAGCCGGCGCGGCCGATATCGGTCTGGTCGATCTTCAGGCCGAGCCCCGAGGGCAGCAGAATACCCAAGGGCGCCACGACGCGCAGGAGGCGGCTTTTGCCGTCGGCGGTTTTCAACATGATAATCACGAGGGTGACGTTGGGGCGGTCCTCCGCAACAACGTTCTGCACCAGGGCACATTGCTCGGATGTGGCCCCGGCGGGAGTTTCGCAGCGCATCTGCCAGTCGCCGAAGGTGTTCTTGACCATGCCCTGAGCGCCGGCCCCGGTGGCGCCGAGCAGGGCCGCCAGCCCCAGGATAGCTGCCGCGCCGTGGCGAACCCATTGCGATGCGCCCATCGGTTTCTCCATTCCGTAAACCCCATCGAAAGGGTCGCGGCGTGCCGCCGCTTCGATCCAAGTTTGGCCCGTTGGGACCATGGCAGGGGGCGCAATGTCAAGCGAGAGGGGCTATTTGGAGGGCTGAAACGTTTTTTGGCGGTTATGACGCACAGTTTGGAACGCTTCTACCGTTGCGCTTGGACGCATCCTGTGGTCTTTGGCGCAGATCAAAGGTGATGGCGCAAGCCGGGCGCCGTTATTCGCACGCCCGCGCCTTCCCCGATGCTTTCATGGCCCTGGGCCATCACATCTTTAGGAGCTTTGGAACGCCGATGCGGATCGAGACTGGACGTCGATCGGTGACCGCCCTCTCCACGGCAGCGGTCGCACTTGTGTTGGGCATCAATAAGGCGTGGGCCGCCGCCGGGCAGCCCTCCCCTTGGGAAACCGGCATGCAGGAGATGGTGACCGAGCTGGCACAGAACGTGTCCAGCTTTCACACCTACCTGGTCTGGCTGATCGCGGCGATCTGCCTTTTCGTGCTGGCTCTGATCCTGGTGGTCATCGCCCGTTTCAACGAGAGCAAGAACCCGGTTCCGTCGAAGACCACCCATAATACGCTTCTGGAGGTTGCCTGGACCGTCATCCCGGTTCTGATCCTTGTGGCGATTGCCATCCCGTCGTTCCGGCTCCTGCGCGAGCAGCTCGTGCCGCCTCAGGCCGATCTGGTGGTGAAGGCGACCGGCTATTCCTGGTACTGGGGCTACGAATACCCCGAGGATCAGGGCGGCGGCTTCAAGTTCGACTCGAACATGATCCCCGATGACGGGGCGCGGAAGCCCGACCAGCCGCGCCTGCTCGGCGCCGACAACGCGATGGTCGTGCCCGTGGGCAAGGTCGTGCGGGTCCAGGTGACCTCCGCCGATGTGATGCACGCCTTCGCCCTGCCGTCCTTCGCGCTCAAGATTGATGCCATTCCCGGACGCCTGAACGAGACCTGGTTCAAGGCCGAGCGGGAAGGCGTGTATTACGGCCAGTGCTCGGAGCTCTGCGGCAATGGCCACCCCTACATGCCGATCGAAATCCGTGTTGTGAGCGAGCAGCAATATGCCGCTTGGCTGACCGAGGCGAAGCAGCGTTATGCTTCCACGGACGGCTCCGCTCCGGTCAAGTTCGCGAACGCTCAGTAATCTTAAAAAGGACCACAGAGGTCTATCATGGCACATGCAGCTGATGCCGCTCACGCGGATCACCACGATCACCTTCCGAGCTTCTGGCGCCGGTGGTTCTACTCGACGAACCACAAGGACATCGGCACGCTCTACATGATCTTCGGCTTCACGGCGGGCATCGTCGGCGGCCTCCTGTCCATCGGCATGCGCCTGGAGCTTCAGGAGCCGGGCCTCCAGTTCTTCTCGAACCCGCAGGCCTTCAACGTCTTCGTGACCGGCCACGGCCTCATCATGGTGTTCTTCATGGTGATGCCCACCCTGATCGGCGGCTTCGGCAACTGGTTCATCCCGCTCATGATCGGCGCGCCCGACATGGCCTTCCCGCGGATGAACAACATCTCGTTCTGGCTCACCGTCTCGGCCTTCGCCCTGATGCTCTGCTCGCTCTTCGTCGAGGGCGCTCCGGGCTCGCTGGGCTTCGGCGGCGGCTGGACCGTGTATCCGCCGCTCTCCACCGTCGGCCATCCGGGTCCCGCGCTCGACTTCGGCATCCTCGCCCTGCACCTTGCCGGCGCGGCGTCGATCCTGGGCGCGATCAACTTCATCACCACGATCCTCAACATGCGCGCTCCGGGCATGACGCTGCACAAGATGCCGCTCTTTGCCTGGTCGATGCTGGTCACCGCGTTCCTGCTGCTCCTGTCGCTGCCGGTCCTCGCGGGCGCGATCACGATGCTGCTCACCGACCGCAACTTCGGAACGACCTTCTTCGATCCGTCAGGCGGCGGCGATCCGGTGCTCTACCAGCACCTGTTCTGGTTCTTCGGCCACCCCGAAGTGTACATCATGATCCTGCCGGCTTTCGGCATCGTGTCCCACATTATCTCCACCTTCTCGAAGAAGCCGATCTTCGGCTATCTCGGCATGGCCTACGCCATGGTGGCGATCGGCGTGGTCGGCTTCGTCGTGTGGGCGCACCACATGTACACGGTCGGCCTCTCCCTGCAGACCCAGGCCTACTTCGTGTTCGCCACCATGGTGATCGCGATCCCCACCGGCATTAAGATCTTCTCGTGGATCGCCACGATGTGGGGCGGCTCCATCCGCTTCACGGCGGCCATGCAGTGGGCAGTGGGCTTCGTGTTCCTGTTCACGGTCGGCGGTGTGACCGGCGTCGTTCTGGCGAACGCACCCATCGATCGCTACATGCACGACACCTACTACGTGGTGGCTCACTTCCACTACGTGCTGTCGCTCGGCGCGGTCTTCGTGATCTTCGCCGGCATGTACTACTGGTTCCCGAAGATCACGGGCTACATCATGCCCGAGTGGATCGGAAAGCTGCACTTCTGGGTCGCCTTCATCGGCTCCAACGTGCTGTTCTTCCCGATGCACTTCCTCGGCCTGTCCGGCATGCCGCGCCGCTATGCGGATTATCCGGACGCCTTCGCAGGCTGGAACATGGTGTCGTCCATCGGCGCCTACGTGTTCTTCGCCGGTCTCTTCATCTTCATGTTCGGCGTGGTCTATGCCTTCATCCGCAAGGAAAAGGCTGCCGCGAACCCGTGGGGTGAAGGTGCGACGACGCTGGAATGGACCCTGTCCTCTCCGCCTCCGTACCACCAGTTCGAGACGCTGCCCCGCGTCATCGACACGCACCACTGAAACAGCTGAGCCGGGCGGCATTCGCCGCCTGGCTCCTCCCCAGAGGGCTTGAATGTCTCAAGCCTTCCGGCGAGGAGCCGACCATCCGGAGGCCTTTGCGGCCTCGTCACGGCATTTCGGATTTTGTGATGAGCACCATGTCGAACAGTCTGGTCCAACCCCAAGTCGAAAGCCTCGCCACGGCGGGCCTGTCGCAGGGCGATGTGTCCGACTTCTTCGCCCTGCTGAAGCCGCGGGTGATGTTTCTTGTCGTCTTCACGGCCCTCGTCGGCATGGTCGTGAGCCCATCCAATGTTCACCCGGTCGTGGCCTTCGTGTCGCTCCTGATGATCGCCGTCGGCGGCGGCGCCTCCGGCGCCCTGAACATGTGGTGGGATGCCGATATCGACGCGGTCATGACCCGCACCCGCAAGCGCCCGATCCCGGCCGGCAAGATTCAGCCCAGCGAGGCCCTTGCCTTCGGCGTGACGCTCTCGGTCGGCTCCGTCATCATCCTGGGGCTCGTGAGCAACTGGCTGGCCGCTGGCCTGCTCGCCTTCACGATCTTCTTCTACGTGGTCGTCTATTCCATGTGGCTGAAGCGCTCGACGCAGCAGAACATTGTCATCGGCGGTGCGGCGGGTGCTCTCCCCCCGATCGTCGCGCAGGCCGCCGTCACGGGCCATGTCTCCTGGGACAGCGTAGTGCTGTTCGCCATCATCTTCATGTGGACGCCGCCTCACTTCTGGGCTCTGGCTCTCGTGAAGTCGGGCGATTACCAACGCGCCGGCATCCCCATGATGCCGAACGTGGCGGGTCCCGATGCCACCCGGCTCCAGATCCTCGTCTACACGATCCTTCTGGCCCCGCTGGGCCTGGCTCCGGTGGCCTTAGGGTTCGGCGGCCTGGCTTATGCCATCATCGCCCTCGTCGGCGGCTTCGGCATGCTGGCGCTGGCCGTGCAGGTCTACCGCCTGCGCGAGGGCGAGCCTGCCATGCGCGTCGCCCAGCAGCTCTTCGGCTTCTCGATCCTCTATCTCTTCCTGCTCTTTGCGACGCTGCTCGTGGAGCACGGCTTCGGCTTCTTCCGGCCGGTGTTCGGATAAAACCATGGCGGATCGCAAGTCGCACCAGAGCCTGACGCCCGAGGAACAGAAGCGCCGTCGCAGCCGTTCGCTTGCCTTGGCGCTCACCCTCGGAGTGCTCGTGCTGCTGTTCTACGTGGTCACCATCGCGAAGCTCGGACCGGGCGTCCTGCAGCGTCCCATGTGAGGTTGGACATGGCTGAGAACCCGCACATCCAGCGCAAGATGCACCGCACGGCCGTCGCCTGTCTCGGTCTCGTCGTGGGCATGGTCGGCCTCGCCTACGCGTCCGTTCCCCTCTACGACCTCTTCTGCAAGGTCACCGGGTTCGGCGGCACGCCCACCGCGGTCGACAGCAACGGCTCGCAGGTTCTGGACCGGACGATCTCCGTCCGCTTCGACTCCAATGTGGCGCCCGGGCTGAACTGGCGCTTCTCGCCGGAAACGCCCGAGGTCAAGGTCAAGCTCGGCCAGACCACGACGGTTCTCTACAAGGTCACCAACAAGGGCGACAAGCCGAGCACGGGCATTGCCACCTACAACGTGCAGCCCGACCTTGCCGGCACCTACTTCTCCAAGCTCGAATGCTTCTGCTTCACCGAGCAGACCCTGCAGCCGGGCGAAACCCTGGAATCCGCGGTCGTCTTCTACATCGATCCCCGCCTGGCGGAGGATCGCGACGTGAAGGACCTTTCATCCATCACTCTTTCCTACACCTACTTCCCCTCCAAGGGGGGCAAGCCGGTGGCGGAAGTGACATCATCCACTACAACCATCGCGCAATAAGACACGTGACAAGCTGGACGGAAACGTCTTAAAGCGAGTTCACCTTCGAGGCACGGAGACGACACGAAATGGCCGAGGCCCACGCCAAGAACCACGACTACCACATCCTTGAACCGAGCCCGTGGCCGCTCATCGGCGCGGTCAGCGCCTTCCTGATGGCGTCCGGGTTCGTGACCTGGTGGAAAGACATCACAATTCTGGGTCTCGATCTCGGTCCCATCGTCTTCGGCGCAGGCATCATCGGCGTTCTCTACACCATGCTTGCCTGGTGGAGCGATGTGGTGAAGGAGGCCAATACCGGCTCCCACACCCGCGTGGTCCAGCTCCACCATCGCTACGGCATGATCATGTTCATCGCCTCCGAGGTGATGTTCTTCGCCGCCTGGTTCTGGGCCTATTTCGATGCCGCCCTCTATGCCGGCGACCCGCAGCTCTACTCCCGGGTCGAGGCGCTCGGCGGCGTGTGGCCCCCGAAGGGCATCGAGACCTTCGATCCCTGGCACCTGCCGCTTCTCAACACGCTGATCCTGCTCACCTCCGGCACCACGGTCACCTGGGCGCACCATGCGCTCCTGCACAACGACCGCCAGGGCCTGAAGATGGGTCTGTGGCTGACCGTAATCCTCGGCATCTTGTTCAGCTTCGTTCAGGCCTATGAGTACAGCCACGCGGCCTTCGGGTTCAGCGGCAATATCTACGGCGCCACCTTCTTCATGGCGACGGGCTTCCACGGCGCGCACGTGATCATCGGCACGATCTTCCTCGCCGTCTGCCTGCTGCGCGCCTATCGCGGCGACTTCACGCCCCAGCAGCATCTCGGCTTCGAGTTCGCCGCCCGGCTTCGAGTTCGCCGCCTGGTACTGGCACTTCGTCGACGTGGTATGGCTCTTCCTCTTCGCTGCCATCTATGTGTGGGGCTACGGCGGAAGCGGGGCCGGCCACTAAAGCATCGGACCCAAAAGTGGATTTGCACTTTTGGGCCCCATCCGATGCTTTCTTCTCGAGTGAGAGCATCGTGCGGAAGACCGGGTCCACTTTTCACTGGCGTGGCCCGCTGGGTCCGCACGATGCTCTAAGCCGCTCGAACGAGAGAATTCACGAAGGGCGGCGCAGGCCGCCCTTCGCTTTTTGGCCCCCTCTTCCCATGTGAGAAGGGCTTCTTTCCGGAGAACGATCGTGACCCAAGTCCAGAAGACGTCTTCCCCTATTCTTGCCGGCCTCAAGTGCCGATGCCCCCAATGCGGCAAGGGACGTCTGTTCAACGGCTTTCTCACGCTCGCTCCCCGCTGCGATATATGCGGCCTCGATTACTCCTTCGCCGACCCGGCCGATGGCCCGGCTTTCTTCATCATGATCATCATGGGCATTCCGGCAGCGGCGTTCGGCGTATGGGTCGAGCTCGCTTTCGAGCCGCCCGTCTGGGTGCACCTGATCACCACGCTGCCGTTCCTGTTACTGACCTGCATTCCGCCCATTCGTCCCGCCAAGGGCATGCTGGTGGCGAGCCAATATCTTCATAAGGCCGAGGAAGGGCGCTTCCAGAAGTGAGCGCCTCCCGCCTCCACAAGGGCCGGTCTCTCATCGTCCCGGGCCTGGCGGCCCTGGCGGTGCTCGCCATCCTGATCGGGCTGGGCACCTGGCAGCTCCAGCGCAAGGCCTGGAAGGAAGACCTGATCGCGCAGATCGAGACCCGCGCCTATGGCGAACCGGGCGACATCCTGCCCGAATCCGAGTGGCTCGCCTGGCGGGCCGATCAGGACGAGTTCCGGAAGGTCCGCGTGACCGGCAGCTTCCTCCACGCGTTCGAGGCCCCGGTCTATGGCCTTGCCCGCGGCGAGCGGCAGGGCGCGCCGATCCAGGGCTATTACCTGATCACGCCCTTGAAGATTGGGTCTGGCGCCATCGTGATGGTCAACCGCGGCTTCGTGCCCACGGATCTGCGCGATCCAAGCACCCGCCCCGAGAGTCAGCCCACGGGCGAGGTCACGATCACGGGCCTCATCCGGGCCCCTGAGGCCCGTAACTCGTTCACGCCCAACGACGACCCGGCCCGCAACCAATGGTTCGCCCGCGATCCCCAGGCCATGGCGGCAGCCCGCAATCTCGAGCGGGTTGCCCCATTCCTGATCGACGCCGATGCGAGCCCCAATCCCGGCGGCTGGCCGCGCGGCGGGCAGACGCCCCTGACCCTGCCGAACAGCCACCTGCAATATGTGATCACCTGGTACGGCCTCGCCCTGACCCTGATCGGGGTTTTCACGGCCTTTGCCTGGCGGCGTCTGAAAGGGACGGATTCAGACGAGCTGAAACTGGAAGAATAGGCCGAAACCGAGGATGATCAGGCCGGCGCTGACGACCTTGGCGACGAACAGCCATTTGAGGAGCGCCTCATTCTCCGCCCGGTGCTCGGCCTTCTCTGCGCGGGTCATCTGCTCCCGGGCCCTGAACTGCTCCGCATAGAGCGAGGTCGCCCTGGAATGGCCAACTGTGCCATCCTTCTCAAGCTCGATGTTCTGGGCCATGACACCGACAATCAGGCCGAGAACACCTAAGCCGATGAAGCCCGCCAGCAGGAACGAACCCACCACAACGCCTGCCAGCACACCCACCAGAATGGGAAGCAGGATCCAGTCGATCCGTGTCATGCGCATGGGCTAAGCACCTCTGAACGGGGTGAGCTTGGCTTGTTGTCTGAGCCATTGTATCATGCTCTTCATGTTCACGCTGACCACGACCGTAACCCATCTCACGATGCGCCTTGCAGGGCGTACGGGAGAGGCTTTGCGCGTCTAAGTTAGCGTCGAGCATTCCTGACAAGCCCTGCGGAGACGAGCAGGGCTTCTCAAGGGTTCGGTTCGCCTTCGCCTTCATCCAGAGGAGAGCGATATGGACCTGCAGCCCGAAATTCACCCACCTAGTTCCGCCGACAGCATCGTCATCCGCGCCGCGCGTCCTGCCGATTGTGAAGGCATCGCGGCTTTGAGCAACATGCCCGGCTATCGCTGGGGCACCTTGCGCCTGCCCTATCAGACGCCTGAGGCCACCCGGAAATGGCTCGAGGGCATCAACCCGGCCAACTATGTCAGTCTCGTGGTGGAGAAGGACGGCCAAATCATCGGCAGCGGCGGCTTCGAGCGCCACCAGGGCCGACGCGCCCACGTGGCCTATCTCGGCATGGGCCTGCACGACGATTTCCACGGTCGGGGCATCGGCTCCCGGCTGCTGCGCGAGCTCATCATGATCGCCGATGACTGGCTGAACCTGAGGCGCATTGAGCTCACGGTCTATGTGGACAATGCGCCGGCGATCGCGCTCTACAAGCGCAACGGTTTCGAGACCGAGGGCACGCACAGAGATTTTGCCTTCCGGGGCGGCGCCTTCGTCGATGCCTATGCGATGGCCAGGATAAAACCTTGAACTCTGCGACCGGATGCGGCTTGCCGTGTCCGGTCATGCCTCCTAATGTCCGGCCGAATTCCAGGAGATCGACATTGCTCCATGTCTCGACCCGGGGAGAAGCCCCGGCGCTCGGTTTCACTGACGCCCTGTTGACCGGCCTCGCCCGGGACGGCGGGCTCTATTTGCCGGAAAGCTGGCCGACCCTGACGGCCGAGACGATCCGTGGCTTTGCCGGCAAGCCCTATGCTGAGGTGGCGAAAGCCGTGCTCGGACCGCTGGTCGACGGCGACATTCCTGAGGCTGCACTGGGCCGGATGATCGACGAGTCCTACGCCTCCTTCCGCCATGCCGCCGTCTGCCCGCTGACCCAGCTCGGCGACAACCTGTTCGTGCTCGAGCTTTTCCACGGCCCGACGCTCGCGTTCAAGGACGTGGCCATGCAGCTGCTCGGTCGGCTCATGGACCACGTGCTGAAAGCGCGCGGTGCCCGCGCCACCATCGTGGGTGCCACCTCGGGCGACACGGGCAGCGCAGCCGTGGAGGCCTTCAAGGGCCTCGATCAGGTCGACATCTTCATCCTCTACCCGCATGGCCGCGTGTCCGACGTGCAGCGCCGGCAGATGACCACGGTCGCCTCGCCCAACGTCCATGCGCTCGCGGTGGAAGGCACCTTCGACGACTGCCAGAATATGGTGAAGGGCATGTTCAACCATGCCCGCTTCCGCGACGAGCTGCAGCTCTCAGGGGTGAACTCCATCAACTGGGCCCGCGTGGCGGCGCAAGCCGTCTATTATTTCACCGCCGCCGTAGCTCTGGGCTCCCCTCACCGCCCGGTCTCGTTCTCCGTGCCCACGGGCAATTTCGGCGATATCCTCGCCGGCTGGGTGGCCAAGCGCATGGGCCTGCCCATCGACCGGCTGATGATCGGCACCAATGCCAACGATATTCTGGCCCGCACGCTGGGCTCAGGAAGCTATGAGATGAAGGGCGTGCATCCCACGACCTCGCCATCCATGGACATCCAGATCTCGTCGAATTTCGAGCGGCTGCTGTTCGAGGCTTACGGCCGGAATGGCGAGGCGGTCCGCCGTCTTATGGCGAGCCTCCACCAGTCCCGCGCCTTCCTCATCAACGCGGAGCCGCTGGCCCGCATCCGTGAAGAGTTCTCGGCGCAAGCTGTGAACGAGGACAACGTGATCGCCGAGATGGCCGAGACCTATCGCACCACCGGCTACGTGCTCGATCCGCACAGCGCCGTCGGCACCCGCGCCGGTCGCGCCCTGTTGAAGCAGGATCCCGAAACACCTGTGGTCGCCCTCTCCACCGCCCATCCGGCCAAATTCCCGGATGCGGTCGAGCGCGCCACGGGCGTACGCCCCGCACTTCCGCCGCACATGGCTGATCTGATGGAGCGCAAGGAAAGCTTCACGGTTCTCCCCAACGACCAGGCTGCGGTCGAGCGCTTCATCCGCGAGCGCGCGCGGGCGGTCAAAGGCGCTGCCGCATGAACCAGCATTTCGTCCGCGAGAAGCGGATCGACATCACCACCCTGCCCAACGGCCTGATGGTCGCCACCGAACGGATGCCGGAGATCGCCACTGCGACCCTCGGTGTCTGGGTCGGCACCGGCTCGCGCCACGAAGAGCCGCATGAGCACGGCCTGTCGCACCTCATCGAGCACATGGCGTTCAAGGGCACGGCCCGGCGCTCCGCCCGCCAGATCGCCGAAGATATCGAGAATGTGGGCGGCGATATCAACGCGGCAACCAGCGTCGAATACACGAGCTACACGGCGCGGGTTCTCGGAGAGAACGTGAACGTCGCCCTCGACGTGCTTGGCGACATCCTCATCCACTCGGCCTTCGATGCAGGCGAACTTGCCCGCGAGAAGGGCGTGATCCTGCAGGAATACGCCGCCGTCGAGGATACGCCGGACGATCTCATCTACGACGCCTTCATGGAAACCGCCTTCGCGAGCCAAGCCGTCGGCCGTCCCATCCTCGGCACGCCGGAGACCATCAAGAGCTTCGACGAGGCGACGATCCGGGCCTTCCTGGCGCGGGAATATACGCCCGGCAAGATGGTGCTGGCGGCGGCCGGCGATGTGGAGCATGCCCAGATCGTCGACCTGGCCGAGCGCCTGTTTGGCGCCATGCCGTCCGTCGACGCGCGCCAGCCCGAGGCAGGCCGCTATACCGGCGGCGAGCGGCGGATCTCCCGCAAGCTGGAACAGGCCAATCTGGTGCTCGGCCTGCCGGGGCTCTCGTTCAAGGATCCCAATTACTACGCCGCCCACCTCTTCGCCCACATGCTCGGCGGCGGCCTGACCTCGCGGCTCTGGCATGAGGTGCGCGAGACCCGCGGCCTCGCCTATTCCATCGATTCCTTCCACTGGCCCTTCTCCGATTGCGGCCTCTTCGGCATCGGCGCCGGAACGGCGGGATCGGATGTGCGCGAGCTGATGGACGTGACGCTCGCCTGCATGGTCCAGGCCACGCAGGACATCAGCGAGATCGAGCTGATCCGCGCCAAGGCCCAGATGAAGGTGGCCCTGCTCACGGCCCTGGAAACGCCAGGCGGCCGGATCGAGCGGGTGGCCCGCCAGCTCCTGTCCTGGGGCCGGGTGGTCGGCAGCGATGAGATCGTCCGCAAGGTCGACGCCCTCGAGGTGGAGCACGTGCGCGAGGCAGGCCGATCGCTCCTGCAGGGTGCGCCCACCTTGGCGGCGATCGGGCCGATCAAGGCGCTGCCGTCGCTGGAGAGCATTGCCCAGGGGCTGCGCGGCTGAATTTTTCCGCCGTGCCTGCCCTAAGGGCATGGCTGTTTCTCCTCAATCCCGCCGCAAACGCCCCTCATGGCCACAGCGCATCGTGCGGAAAAGTGGACCCGGTTTTCCGCCCCCGGACGATGCGCTGCTCAAAAGATGAGCATCGGATCAATCCCAAAAGTGGGGTCCACTTTTGGGTCCGGTGCTCTGATAACGATAACAACTGAGTCCTGCGGACAAGTGGGGGCCTTTTCAGCCTTCGCCTTGCCCTCAAGCCTCCTGACCGGTACCAATTCCCTTCCATTGTCTTAGTACCGGACGAAAGACCGAAGCATTGCGGATCGTATCTTTCGCCATAACCCTTCTTTTGGCGACGTTCCTGGGACTCGCCTGGCCGGCATCCGGCTGGGCCGTAGAATCCGTGCGCGTCGACCCCAAGATGAAGGCCATCGACCTCACCCCGGCCATCGAGCGCTACAACTCGGACGGGGACGAGATCCGCATTTCCACGGCTCCCGGACGCGACGGCATTGTCCGTCGCATCGCCGTGAAGGCGCGCGAGGCCGGCACCCGGCCGGACTGGATGGTCTTCGCGCTCACCAACGACACCGACGAACAGATCGAGCGCCTTCTCGTCGCTCCGCATTTCCGCCTCACCGGCTCCGGGGTCATCTGGCCCGATCTCGGTGCCACCCGCATCGCGGCGATTACAGCCAGTCAGGGCATTCGACCCGAGCGCGACGATAGCGAAGACGCCGACCTCTTCCTCATCACCCTGGATCCCGGCACCACCGTCACCTTCGTGGCGGAGCTGCGCTCGGAAAACCTGCCCCAGGTCCATTTGTGGGATGCGGATGCCTACAAGGACCGGGTCAACGGCCTGACCCTCTACAAGGGCATCATCATCGGCATCGCGGGCCTGCTCGCCCTGTTCCTCACCATCGTATTCGTGGTGAAGGGCGCCCTGATCTTCCCGGCCGCCGCGGCGCTCGCCTGGGCGGTGCTCGCCTATGCCTGCATCGATTTCGGCTTCTTCCAGCGGGTCTTCCCGATCACGGAAGCCACCGAGCAGATCTACCGCGCCGGCGCCGAGGCGGTGCTGGCCGCAACGCTCCTTGTGTTCCTCTTCGCCTATCTCAACCTCAACCGCTGGCACGTGCGCTACAGCCACGTCACAGCATTCTGGCTCCTGTTCCTCGGGGGACTGGTGGCGCTCGCCATCGTCGATCCTCCCGTCGCCTCGGGTGTGGCGCGCATGTCGATTGCGGCCGTGGCCGGCATCGGCTTCGTCCTGGTGATCCACTTGGCGACGCACGGCTATGACCGTGCCGTGATGCTCGTTCCTACCTGGCTGCTCCTGGTCGCCTGGGTGACGGCAGCGAGCTTCACCGTAGTGGGCCAGCTCTCCTCCGATCTCGTTCCTCCTGCCTTGGTCGGCGGCCTTGTGCTGGTGGTTATGCTCATCGGCTTCACGGTCATGCAGCACGCCTTCGCGGGCGGCGGCTTCGCCCGCGGCTTCGTCAACGACACGGAACGCCGGGCGCTGGCACTCACGGGGGCCGGCGACATCGTGTTCGACTGGGACGTGGTCTCGGACAACATCTTCGTCAGCCCCGAGGTCGAGCATCAGCTTGGGCTCAAGCGCGGCTCGCTGGAGGGCCCAGCCTCCGCATGGCTCGAGCTGATCCATCCCTTCGACAAGGACCGCTACAGGCTTGGCCTCGATGCGGTCATCGAGCAGCGCCGCGGCCGCCTGACCCAGGATTTCCGCCTACGCTCGTCCACCGGCGCGCACAACTGGTTCCGCCTCAGGGCCCGCCCGGTGATCGGCTCGGACGGCGAGGTGCTGCGCATCGTCGGAACGCTCGCGGATGTCATGGACAGCAAGACCGCCGAGGAGCGCTTGCTGCACGACGCCGTGCACGACAATCTGACCAGCCTGCCGAACAGGCAGCTCTTTTATGACCGCCTGGAAGCGGCCCTCACTTTCGCCAGCCAGGACGATGCCCTGCGCCCGACCGTCGTCGTCATCGACATCGACAAGCTGAAGGATGCCAACGCTACAGCCGGCTATGCTGCCGGCGACTCGATCCTGCTGACCCTGTCGCGGCGCCTCAGCCGCCTGCTGAAGCCCCAGGATACGCTGGCGCGCATCTCGGGCGACGAGTTCGCGATCATCCTGCTGTCCGAGCGGGAGACCGACCGCATCATTTCCTTCGCCGACATGGTCCGACGCGTGGTGACGACGCCGTTCACCTACTCCGAGCGGGAGTTCTTCCTGACGGCCTCCATCGGCATCGCGCTTCACGATCCGCAGATCGCCGCGCGGCGCGAGGAGGTTCTGCGCAACGCCGAGATCGCCATGGCCCATGCCCGGCGCAACGGCGGCGACCGGATCGAGGTGTTCCGCCCCACCATGCGGTCCGACCGCAGCGATCATTTCACGATGGAAACCGATCTTCGCCACGCCCTCGACCGAGGCGAGATGAAGGTGCTGTTCAAGCCCATCGTGCGCTTGGAGGACCGCACCATCGCGGGCTTCGAATCGATGCTGCGCTGGGACCATCCACGACTCGGACGCGTCGGGCCTGAGGACTTCATGTCCATTGCCGAGGAGACCGGGCTCATCGTCAAGCTGAGCGTGTTCCTGCTCGAGCAAACCGGTCGAGAGCTGGCTGCGTGGCAGAACGCCCTTGAGGTGGAACCGCCGATCTTCGCCAGCGTGAACATGTCGAGCCATCACCTGCTGCGTCACGACCTGCTGCAGGATGTGAAGACGGTGATCGCTCGTTCTGGCGTCATTCCCGGCACGCTCAAGATCGAGATGACCGAGAGCCTCGTGATGGAGAACCCGGAATATTCGGCCCAGATGCTCTCGCGCCTGCGCGACCTCGGCGCCGGCCTGTCGCTCGACGATTTCGGGACAGGCTATTCCGCCCTCGCATACCTGCAGCGCTTCCCATTCGACACGATCAAGGTGGACGAATCGTTCGTGCGCCAGATGGCGGGCGGGCGGCCCGTCATCCTGCGCTCCATCGTCAAGATGGCGCACGAACTCGGCATGGAAATCGTAGCGGAAGGCGCAGAAAGCGAATCCGAGGCGATCGAGCTCTACCAGCTCGGCTGCGAATATGCGCAAGGGCCTGTCTTCGGCGAGCCGCTGTCGACGCTGCAGGCGCGCCAGCTGGTGGGGGCTGCTCCGGCGGCGGCCTGACAGGCCGCACTGCCTAATCAGGCGTGGCCGGCTTCCATGGACAGCATAGCCGGCTCGATGCCGATCCGGCGCAGGGCCATCTCGTAGCGAACGTCCGCCGCCGTGTTGAAGACCAGTTCCGCATCGGCCGGGGTGTTGAGCCAGCCATTGGCCTGCAGCTCCATCTCCAGCTGGCCCGCGCCCCAGCCGGCATAACCCAGCGCCAGCACGGCATTCTCAGGCCCGCGACCGGCCGCGATGGCGCGCAGGATGTCGATGGTGGCCGTCAGGCAGATGCCGTCGTCGATGGGCAGGGTCGACTGGGAGAGGTGGAAATCAGGCGAATGAAGCACGAAGCCACGGCTCGTCTCCACCGGGCCGCCCATCAGAACCTGCATGTTGCCGACCTTCTGCGGCAGGCGGATGCGCTCTACCTCAGGCACGATCTCGAGCTGAACCAGCAGGTCGGGCATGGTCACGTTGGCGGCAGGCCGGTTAAGGATGATGCCCATCGCTCCTTCCGCCGAATGAGCACAGATGAAGATGACGGCCCTGGCGAAGCGCTCATCCATCATCCCCGGCATCGCCACGAGAAGCTGCCCGTCGAGGTAAGTTGATTCTGTGCCGTATGGTGAAAGCTGAGAGCCCATATCCTACAATCTGCCTTGCCAGGCTTGCCCGCCCGATCACAGGATCGTGGATGGCAGACCCGAGAATAAACGCATAAGGGAAGTGCCTCAGGGAGGCGTCAGTTCCATGGCATCCATGTTCCGCGCCGCTTCGGTTGCGTTTTTTTGTATTTTGTCCTTCGCCGCGGCTGTCGCGCAACCCGTCAAGCCTTCCGCCTCGACTCAAGGGTTCCACTCCCACGCCCGCCTGATCGGCGGCGGCGAGCAGGGAGAACACTGGCTCGCCGGGGTCGAGATCACCCTCGACCCAGGCTTCAAAACCTACTGGCGCACACCGGGCGATTCAGGCCTGCCTCCCCGCTTTGACTGGTCGGGCTCGGAGAATGTCGCCACAACCGAGATTCGGTGGCCGGCCCCCAAGCGGCACGAAGATGCGGCAGGGGTTGCCTATGTCTACGGCAAGCAAGCAGTCATTCCGATCCTCGTGAAGCCCAAGGACCCGACAAAGCCGATCCGGCTTGTTCTGGCGCTGGAATACGGGGTCTGCAACGACATCTGCATTCCGGCTCATGCGGATCTGACCCTGGACCTCACCGCCGCCGCTACGGAGCGAAGGGCCATCGAGGCAGCTCTGGCCAAGGTTCCACTCCCTCAAGCCCTGGGAGCCCAGGCCGACTTGGCCGTCCTCGCCATCGCTCCCCTCACCGGGGACAAGCCGGCCTTCGCAGTCACGATCCGCGCGCCGTCCGGCACGAAGCCTGCTCTCTTCCCCGAGGGGGCGGAGAACTGGTTCCTCTCAGCCTCCCATCCGGCCGACGGTGACCGTTTCACCGTCACGGTCGAGGAGAAGCCGAAGGACGCGTCGGCCCCCACCCCCCTGCGCCTGACCCTCGTGGCCGGCGACAAGGCCATTGAGACGGAAGTCAGCCTCGACGCAAGCGGCCCGCCGCGTTAGGGATAAAGCATTCAACAGCATAGCTTTGGAGAACCTGCCCATGCCCATTCAGGTCGGCGAACGCCTGCCCCAGGTCACTTTCCGTGTCATGACGCCCGACGGGCCCGTGGCGAAGACCACGGACGATCTTTTCAAGGGTCGCAAGGTGGTTCTCGTCGCCGTCCCTGGCGCCTTCACACCTACCTGCCACCGCAACCACCTGCCGGGCTACGTGCAGAAGAAGGACGAGATCAAGGCCAAGGGCGTCGATGCGATCCTCGTGACCTCGGTCAACGACGTGTTCGTGTTGGAGGCCTGGGGCAAGGCCTCGGAGGCCGAAGGCATCGAGTTCCTCTCTGATGGCAATGCGGATTTCGCCAAGGCCATCGGTCTGTCCATGGACGGTGCGGGCTTCGGCCTCGGCACCCGCTCGCAGCGGTATTCCATGGTGGTCGAGGACGGCGTGGTAAAGGCGCTGAACGTGGAGGATGCTCCCTCCAAGGCGCAGCATTCCGGCGCCGAGAACCTCCTCAAGGATCTCTGAAATTTCACCTCTTTCGTCATCGCCGGCCTTGTGCCGATGATGACGATCAATGAGGGCAGCGCTTCGAACGATCGGGATGGCCGGGACAAGCCCGGCCATGACGCCGAGAGTTCGTGCGGGACGCTCAGGCGCTGGCGCGCCGGCCGTTCTTCTTGAACGGCTGCATCGCGGCAACGGCCAGTTCATCGACGCGGATGTTGACTGGGTCGTCAGCATGGCCCTTCACCCAATGCCAGGCGACGTCGTGGCGGGCAGCCGCCTCGTCGAGTTCCCGCCAGAGATCCTCGTTCTTCACCGGCTTGTTGTCGGCCGTGCGCCAGCCGCGTCGCTTCCAGTTGTGCATCCACTGCGTAATGCCCTGGCGCACATATTGGGAATCCGTGAACAGGTCGACCGCGCAAGGGCGCTTGAGCGCATTTAGCCCCTCGATGGCGGCGCGGATTTCCATGCGGTTATTGGTGGTGTGAGCCTCCCCGCCGGAGACCTCCTTCTCGCTTCCGTTGAAGAACAGGATCGCCCCCCAGCCTCCCGGCCCGGGATTTCCCGAGCAGGCGCCGTCGGTGTAGATCATCACGCGCTTGGTATCGCTCATGCTTCAAGTCCGTATTCGCGCGCATGCTTCACGTGGCGGTGGAAGTTGAGCTTGCGGTCGTATTCCAGCGGGTCCTTGGGCTTCACCAGGGCACCCGGCGGCACGTTGAGCCAGTCGACCAGGCGGGTCAGCATGAAGCGCATGGCCGAGCCGCGGCAGAGAACCGGCAGCGCCTCGACC
>JAJFBI010000530.1 GCA_020697385.1 Microvirga sp.
GGGCCGACGCCGTCGAGGGCTGAGAGCACGCCGCCCAGCACGTGGTAGCGCGCGTTCAGCACCTGCGCCCGCTCCAGCGCCCAGAGGTCGGCCACGTCCTCGACGACGACCATGATCGAGCGGTCGCGCCGCGCATCCTGGCAGATGACGCAGGGGTCGGACGTGTCGACGTTGCCGCAGCTCGTGCAGGTCACGATGCGCTCGGTCGCGACCCGCATCGCCTCGGCGAGCGGGCCGAGCAGCTGCTCGCGCTTCTTGATGAGGTGCAGCGCCGCCCGCCGGGCCGAGCGGGGACCGAGCCCCGGCAGGCGCGCCAGCAGCTGGACCAGCCGCTCGATCTCGGGGCCTGCGACCGATTGGGCCATCGGATCCTCAGAACAGCTTCAGTCCGGGCGGCAGCGGCAGGCCCTTGGTGAGTTCGGCCATGCGCTCCTGGGCGGCGCGTTCGGCCTTGCCGCGGGCGTCGTTCATCGCGGCGACGATGAGATCCTCGAGGATCTCCTTCTCGTCCGGGTTCATGAGCGAGGGGTCGATGTTGATCGACTTGAGGTTGCCCTTGCCGGTCACCTTCACGGTCACGACGCCGCCGCCGGCGGTTCCGTCGACTTCCAGGGTGTCGAGCTCGGCCTGGGCGTCCTGCAGCTTCTGCTGCATCGCCTGCGCCTGCTTCATCAATCCCATGATGTCCTTCATGACCGCATCCTCATTTCAAAACAGATCGTCGTCTTCCTCAGACTCGTGAGCCGCTGCCGCATCCTCTTCGCCGAGGATCTCGGTTTCAGCATCCTCGCCGGCCTTCTCGGAACGCTCGATCACGTTGACGATCTGCGCACCGGGGAACTTGGAGAGCACGGCCTGCACGAGAGGATGATTGGCCGCCCCCTCCTTGCGCTCGCGTTCGGCCGCGACCGCCTTTTCGTGCAGGGTGGGAGCGCCTTCTTCGGAGGAGAGCGCCACCATCCAGCGCTCGCCGGTCCATTGCTGGAGGGCGCGGGTGAGATCGTTGGCGATGGTGCGGCTGCCGGTCTCGGTGAGGCTGAGCTCAATGCGGCCTTCCTCGAAGCGCACGAGGCGCACGTCGCGCTCCAACGCCGCCTTGAGGACGATCTCGCGCTTCTCGCCGGCGAGCGCCACCACGTCCTCGAAACGGCGCAGGCGCATGGTCGGCTCTGCTTGAGCCGCCTGCGGGCGTGGTTGCGGCTGAGCCTGTGACGTGGCGAGCGCCATGTTGCCGGAAGTCGCCGGGCCGGATGGCCGCGAAGGCGCGGGAGCCGGGCCGCCCGACGGCAGCGGCGCACCGTCCTTCAGGGCGCGCAGGGCCTCATCGGGCGTCGGCAGATCGGCCGCGTAAGCCAAGCGCACGAGCACCATCTCGGCGGCCGCGATGGGACGGTTGGAAGCCTGGACCTCGGGGATGCCCTTGAGCAGGATCTGCCAGGCGCGGGACAGGGTCCGAACGGAAAGCTTCCCGGCATAATCCATGCCACGGGTGCGCTCGATCTCGGAAAGCGCGGGGTCCTTGGCGGCTTCCGCGATCAGCTTGAGGCGGGTGACGATGTGCGAGAAGGCCGCGAGATCCGACAGGATCACCGCCGGGTCCGCGCCGGCATCGTATTGCGCGCGCAGTCCCGCGAAGGCCGCCGGCACGTCGCCGCGCATGATGGCCTCGAACAGATCGATGACCTGACCGCGGTCGGCCAAGCCCAGCATATCGCGCACGGTGTCGGGCGTGACCACGCCGGCGCCATGGGCGATGGCTTGGTCCATCAGCGACAGGGAATCGCGCGCCGAGCCTTCCGCCGCGCGGGCAATGGCGGCCAACGCCTCCGGGTCGGCCTTCACGCTCTCGGCGTCGCAGATGCGGCTTAAGTGAGTGACGAGCTTGTCGGCCTCGATGCGGCGCAGGTCGAAGCGCTGGCAGCGGGACAGGATCGTGACGGGCACTTTACGGATTTCGGTGGTGGCGAAGATGAACTTCGCGTGCGGCGGCGGCTCCTCGAGCGTCTTCAGGAAGGCGTTGAACGCCTTCTCCGAGAGCATGTGGACCTCGTCGATGATGTAGACCTTGTAGCGGGCCGAGACCGGCGAATAGCGGATGCCGTCGATGATCTGGCGGACATCGTCGATGCCGGTATGCGACGCCGCGTCCATCTCCAGCACGTCCACGTGGCGCGATTCCATGATCGCTTCGCAATGAACGCCGAGTTCCGGCATGTGGATGGTGGGAGCGCCAGAGCCGTCGGGCTTCTGGTAATTGAGGCCGCGGGCCAGGATGCGGGCCGTGGTGGTCTTGCCGACGCCGCGAACGCCGGTGAGCATCCAGGCCTGGGGAATGCGGCCCGTCTCGAAGGCGTTCGACAGGGTGCGGACCATTGCCTCCTGGCCGATCAGGTCGTCGAAGGTGCGCGGACGGTATTTGCGGGCGAGAACGCGGTAGGGCGAGGCCTTCGCTGCGGAAGCAGCCGCCGCCGGTGCTGGCGCGGCGGGGAAGCCCGGCAGGGCCGGCTCGTCGTTCAGGGGCGTGCCGGCTGTGGTATCGTCCATCGACTGCAAGGCTTTGGAGAAACTTTAAGGTGGGAGGCTGGACGAAGACCCGTTCGGTCTCGTTAGGGCTGCTTCCTTCCGGACCTGACCCGGTTGGCGAGTGAGACGTCCCTCGCCAACCTCCCACCGGCTATATGAGGGCATCGTTCCCGAAACGCAAGTTGGAAACGAGCCCCCTCTCCGGTCATCCCCGCTCTCCACCGCACCTCGTGTCATTCCCGGCCGGAGCGCAGCGGAGGGGAAGGGAATCTATAGCGACGAGCGTGTACGTGGATCCTCTTGCCTCGCCTACGGCTCACCGGGGATGACACTGGGGTCTGGGATAACGCAGGAGCGATGCTGACACGGTGCCGCAGGCTCGGTTACATAGCCCCATGACATTCCAGCTCGATTCCCGGCTCAACGCCGACACAATCCCGGTCGGTGATCTCGCCCTCTCCGCGGTCCTGCTGCTGAACGACGCACGCTTTCCCTGGTTCGTCCTGGTGCCCCGCGTCGAGGGGGTGAGCGAGCTGACGGATCTCTCCGAGGAGCAATCAGCCCAGCTGATGCAGGAGATCCGCATCACCACGGGGGTGATGCTGGAGCTCTCGAAGCCCGACAAGGTGAATGTGGGTGCGCTCGGCAACATCGTGATGCAGCTTCACGTTCATGTGGTTGGGCGCTTCCGCTCCGACCCGGCCTGGCCCGGCCCCGTATGGG
>JAJFBI010000531.1 GCA_020697385.1 Microvirga sp.
ACCATGGCGGAGGTCTTCGGCTCCCGCCAAAGCGATTTCGTGCGCATGATATCGGAACGGATCGACGGGCTGCAGCACCGGGTCGGCCAGGGGCTGGAATCCTCCACGCGCCACCAGACCGAAAACCTGTCCAAGCTGAACGAGCGCCTCGCGGTCATCGATGCGGCGCAGCAGAACCTGACGAACCTCACGGGCGAGATTGTGGGTCTCAAAGACATCCTGTCCAACAAGCAGACGCGCGGCGCCTATGGTCAGGGGCGGATGGAGGCGATCATCCGGGATGGGCTCCCGCCCAGCGCCTTCGCGTTTCAGGCAACCTTATCTAACCGCACGAGGCCCGACTGCCTCGTGCGCCTGCCCGGCGACGAGCGCGGGCTCGTGATCGACGCCAAGTTTCCCCTGGAGGGCTTCACCCTGTTCCGGGAAGCCAAGGGAGACGAGGCGCGCAGCCGCGCCGCAAGCCGCGTGCGCAACGACATGCTCGTGCACGTGAAGGACATCGCGGAAAAATACCTGATCCCAGGCGAGACGCAGGATATCGCCATGCTGTTCGTGCCGGCGGAATCGATCTATGCCGACCTCGCCGAGCATTTCGACGACGTGGTGCAGAAAGCCCATCGCGCCCGCATCGTCATCGTCTCGCCCTCGCTGCTGACGCTCGCCATCCAGGTCATGCAGGCGCTGGTGCGCGATGCCCGCATCCGGGAGGAGGCGCGGGTGATCCAGGTCGAGGTGCAGAAACTCCTGGAAGACGTGGAGCGGCTCGACTCCCGTGTGGCGAAGCTCGACGCCCATTTCCGGCAGGCGCAGGACGACGTGTCCCAGATCAGGGTGTCGACCGACAAGATCGTGAAGCGCGGCGAGAGAATCGAAGCTCTCGAATTTGAGGAGAGCGAGGCGGAGGCCCGGGCCGAGCTCCTGCGCCTCCAAGGCCGCAATCTCAGGGCGGTCGACTAGGAACCGCGTTCCGCCCGCGACGTTCTCCCCATGCTGAACGATGCGCCAAGCAAGTGATGGCGCTCGCACATTGGCATATCTCAGAACCCGGGAAGGATTGCGCTATGGGCCTTTTGTCGAAGGACATCAAGTCGTTGGATGACCTCTTCATCCATACCCTGCAGGACATCTACTATGCCGAGCAGCAGATCACGAAGGCGCTGCCGCAAATGATCGAACAGGTCACCGATCCGCAATTGAAGCAGGCATTCCAGACCCATCTCGGCGAAACCCAGCAGCAGATCCAGATGGTCGAGCAGGTCTTCCGCATGCATGGCCATGATCCCAAGGGCGTGACCTGCCCGGCCATCGACGGCATCATCGACGAGGCGCAGGAGATCTCCGGCGAGATCGCCGATCCGCAGGTTCTCGACGCCGCGTTGCTGGCCGCCGCTCAGGCCGTGGAGCACTACGAGATCACCCGATACGGCACCCTCGTGGCCTGGGCCAAGCAGCTCGGCCGCGAAGATTGCGCCGGCGTCCTGCACCAGATCCTGGATCAGGAAAAGGCGACCGACCAGAAGCTCAACCGGATTGCCGAGAGCAAGGTCAACACGAAGGCTGCGTAAGCTTTCCCTGCAGTCTTGAATTGAAAATCGTCATGGCCGGGCTTGTCCCGGCCATCCACGTTTTAAAAGGCTTGAAGACGTGGGTCCCCGGAACAAGTCCGGGGATGACGTGACAGTTGGCACGTTGTTACAATTTAAGAATTTTTCGCCGGCAGCGCATAGGCGCGCAGGAAATCCGCCAGATCGTTGGTGATGTAGTCGATGTCCGGCGTCTGGACGGCTTCCTGCTCGAAGCTTTCCCGGAATGGATCGAGGGTCTTCGGCACGATCAAGGTCGTCGTCATGCCGAGTTCGTGCGGCACGGTGAGGTTCTTGGCGATGTCCTCGAACATGGCCGAGCGGGAGGGCTCCACCCCATGCCGGTCGAGAAAGAGCTCATAGGCGCGCCGGTCGGGCTTGGGCACGAAGTTCGAGGCGGCGATATCGAACACGTCCTCGAAATGATCGAGGATGCCGATCTTCCTTGCCACGTTCTCGGCGTGCTTGCGGGAGCCGTTGGTGAGGATGAGCTTGCGGCCGGGCAGCTGCTCGATCGCCTCGCCAAGGCTGGCATTCAACTCGATGTCGGTGTGGTCGATATCATGGGCGAAGTCGAGGAAATCGTGCGGATCGATGTTGTACTCGTCGATCAGCGCCTTCAGGGTCGTGCCGTATTTGTGATAAAAATACTTCTGCAGCGCCTGCGCCGACAGGCCGTCGAGCCCGAAGAGCTCCGTGATGTAGAGGGTGATGCGCTGGTCGATCTGTGGCCAGACTCGCGAGGTGTGCGGATAGAGGGTGTTGTCCAGGTCGAAGACCCACGTCTCCACATGGGAGAAGGGACGCGAATCGGCAGAGGACAGGTGGCTCTCGATGGCTGGCTTGGCGTTCATGGATTCCAAAGACGACAATGGGGCCGTGCGGCCCCACTAACGGAAATATAAGCGTTCTCTGCCGCTTCGGAAAGGGCATCTCCGGCACGGCCCCAAAAGTGGAGATCACTTCTGGATCCGATGCTCTAGCTGCGGCGGATCAGCGTGCCGGCGCCATGGTCCGTGAACAGCTCCAGCAGCACTGCGTGCGGCACCTTGCCGTCGAGGATGACGACTGCCTCCACGCCCCGCTCCAAGGCATAGATGCAGGTCTCGATTTTCGGGATCATGCCGTCCGTGATGGTGCCGTCGGCGATGAGACGACGACAATCCTCGATGGTCATCTCGGGGATGAGGTTCTTGTTCTTGTCGAGAACCCCCGGAACGTCCGTGAGCAGGAGGAGGCGCTTGGCCGTCAGCGCGCCCGCGATGGCGCCGGCAAAGGTGTCGGCGTTGACGTTGTAGGTCTGGCCGTCCTGGCCAATTGCGACCGGAGCCAGGACCGGGATCAGCTCGGCCTGGAGCACCTGGTCCAGCACCTCCCGGTTCACCTGCTCAGGCTCGCCGACGAAGCCCAGATCCACCACCTTCTCGATGTTGGAATCCGGGTCGATGGCCGTGCGGGTCACCTTTCGGGCCATGACCATGTTGCCGTCCTTGCCGGACAGGCCCACGGCCTTGCCGCCCTCGGCGCCGATCCAACCGACGATCTGCTTGTTGATGGAGCCCGCGAGCACCATCTCGACCACCTCGACGGTGGCCGCATCCGTGACGCGAAGCCCGCCCTTGAATTCGGATTTGATGCCGAGCTTCTCAAGCATTTTC
>JAJFBI010000532.1 GCA_020697385.1 Microvirga sp.
GAAGACGGGGGAGGAGAAGAGTCTGAGCGGCATGACGCTTGCTTCAGCAGGCCCTCCGGGAGGACCACATGGCCGAGTATGATCTGGTGATCCGCAACACCACCATTGCGACCGCCGCAGACGTGGTGAAGGGCGATATCGGCATCTCGGCCGGCCGGGTTGTGGCCCTGGGCGAGCGGCTGGACAAAGGAAAGAAGGAGATCGACGCCACCGGCCTGATCTCCGTGCCGGGCGGCATCGACGCCCATGTCCATTTCGACCAGGACACCGCCGACGGCTCGGTGTTCTGCGACGACTTCGAGAGCGGCAGCCGGGCGGCGGCGGCCGGCGGCACCACCACCATCATCCCCTTCGCCTACCAGAGCCGCGGCCAGGGGCTGCGCGACGTGGTCGACCGCTATCACAAGCGCGCCAACGGCAAGTCGCTGATCGACTACGCCTTCCATGTGATCCTGTCCGACCCCAGCGAGAAGATCATGGGCCAGGATTTCCCCGCCCTGGTCGCCGAGGGCTATACCTCGTTCAAGGTCTACATGACCTACGACGACATCAAGCTCACCGACCGCCAGATGCTCGATGCGCTGGCGGCGGCGCGGCGCGAGCAGGCCATGCTCATGATCCATGCCGAGAATTCCGACTGCATCACCTGGCTGACCGAGCGGCTGGAATTGAAGGGCATGACCGCCGCCAAGTTCCATGCCACCTCGCGGCCCTTCGTGGTCGAGCGCGAGGCCACGCACCGCGCCATCTCGCTGGCCGAGCTTCTGGACGTACCGATGCTGCTGGTGCACGTCTCGGCCAAGGAAGCCATGCACGAGATCCAACGGGCGCAGGCGCGCGGGCTAAGAGTCTATGGCGAGACCTGCCCGCAGTACCTGTTCCTGAGCGAGGAGGATTTCGAGAAGCCGGGCGATGAGGGCAGCAAATGCGTGTGCTCGCCGCCGCCGCGCGGCACCGACAACCAGGAGCACATCTGGACCGGACTCGCGGCCAACACCTTCCAGGTGCTGTCGTCGGACCATGCCGCCTTCAAGTATGACGACGTGCGCGGCAAGAAGCTGCCGGGCGCCGATAGAAGCTTCGCCAAGATTCCCAACGGCGTGCCGGGCGTGGAAACGCGCCTGCCGCTCCTGTTCTCCGAGGGGGTCAACAAGGGCCGAATCACGCTGCAGCAATTCGTGGCGCTCTCCTCGACCAACGCCGCCAAGATCTACGGCCTGCACCCGCGCAAGGGCACGATCGCGGTGGGCGCCGATGCCGATATCGTGCTGTGGGATCCCAAGAGAAGGGTGAGCCTCACCAACTCGATCCTGCATCATAATTGCGACTACACACCCTACGAGGGGCGAGAGCTCACGGGGTATCCCGCGATGACCTTGTCGCGCGGCGAGGTCGTGATGGAGGAAGGCCGTATGAACGGCTCGGCCGGCCGCGGCCGCTTCCAGAAGTGCGACCGGCCCGAGGCAGCGCGGCCGCGTGGCAGGCCTTTGATCGACCCGTCGATCTTCAGCTGAGCCGTCTCTCGTCCTCCCCCGTCTTACGGGGGAGGATACAGGAGGGGAAGGCCGCAAAGGCACCCTCTCCGCGGAAGAGGTCATGATCTGAAATTGGCGTACACCGGTCGTGTGGCCTGCCCCCTCCCTACCCTCCCCCGTATGACGGGGGAGGAAAGAGGAGACGATGATCAGCCCCACCGCGGCTGTTCGCCGAGATCGATACCCAGCGCCGTCTTCGCCACGATCTCGTGCACCAGCATCGCGTTTGCGGGATGAAAGCGCCCGCAGCGCGCATCGCGGAACAGCCGTTCGAGCTCGTCGGTCTTGAACATGCCGGAGCCGCCTGAGACTTCCATCGCCAGGTCGACGATCCTCCAGCACGCCTCGACGGCATGATGCTTGGCCGAAACGATCTTTGCGGGCCAGGTGGCGCCATGATCGACGCCGTCGCTCCACTCCTTCGCGACATGATCGAGGTGCGGACCGATCGTATCCAGGCTGAGACCCATCTCGGCCACGGCGTGCTGTACCTCGGGGTGATAGGCCATGGTCCGGGTGACGGCCATGGACTTCTTGGTCTTCACCCGCTCGATGGCCAGATCGAAGGCGCGCTGCGCGACGCCATAGTAGACGTTGGCGAAGCCCATGAGCGCCCAGGCGAAGACGGCCACGATGAAGGCATCCGCGCCTCCTGCCGGCAAGATCCGCGAGACGTATTTGTCAGGAACAAACGCTCCCTCGAGGACCACGTCGTCGCTCCGGGTTCCGCGCATGCCGAGCGTGTCCCAGGTCTCGACAATGCGATAGTCCTTGGTGCTGCGCGGCATGAAGGCATGCACGATCTTCGGCCCGCCGTCTGCGTCAGCCCATAGGGCGTGCACGCCGTAGCGAGTCCACACCGGCGCCAGGCTGCCGAACATCTTGTGACCGCTGAGCTTGAAGCCCCCGGCAACCCGTTCGGCCTTGGCCGTCGACAACAGCAGAGGGATGTCGTTGCCGCGCTCGGCGTGCCCTGCCGCGAAGATTTCACCGGCCGCCGCCTCCGTCAGAATCCACTCGAGTGATTTGTCACCGGAGCGCCAAAGATCGGCGGCGACGCCAACCCAGTAGACATGCATGTTGACGCCAAGGGCGGTGGCCGGCGCGTAGTAGGCGAGGCGTCGTTGACGCCTGCATACTTCGGCCAATGACAAGCCTTTTCCGCCGAACTCCTTGGGGATGTTCATCGTGAGATAGCCGGCCTTCCGGAGATCCTCGAAGTCCTCCTTGAAGAACCGGTTTTCCCGATCGTACGACCCGACGCGCTTCGCAAAGGCCTGCAGCAGGTCATTGGAGGGCAAGGTATCCATTGAGAGCAAGGTATCCATCGTCGATCCTTTCTTGAGGGACAGTGTCGGCTTCATGAACGCACCAAGGACTTCACCTCTCGCGCAACGTTTCCTGCCGGTAGCGCAGCAGCGGCGACAGGAGATAGCTCAGGATGCGGCGCGAGCCCGTCTTGATCTCCACCGTCACCGCCATGCCCGGCGACAGGTTGACCAGCCGGTCGTCGATCTGCATCTGGCTGCGGTCGAGTGAAATGCGGGCGCTGTAGTTCAGCTCCTGGCCCTTGGGCTCGCTGGTGTCGCTCTGCGTGCCCAGCGCGCGGTCATCGGCGCGGTCCTGCCGGCGGTCGCGGATGATGGCGTCCTGCGAGACGCTCAGCACCTCGCCCTGCAGGAGGCCGTAACGGGTGAAGTTGAAG
>JAJFBI010000533.1 GCA_020697385.1 Microvirga sp.
GTCAGCGAGGGTCGGGAGAGGGGCCGTGCCCATCCGCTGACTACCCCTCTCCCGGCTCACTCCGTTCGCCACCCTCCCCCGCAACGGGGGGAGGGATATACCCCGTCCCTCATGCGACCTCCCGCCTTCTCCATGGACCCTCGCCAGCACCCTATCTCTATGCTAGAACAAAACACGAACAACTCTGCGGAAGACCCATGGACGAAAAGCTTTCGAAGAAGCTGCGCATCCTGGCGGACGCGGCCAAGTATGATGCCTCCTGCTCCTCCTCCGGGGCGCCCAAGCGCAAATCGGATCCCGATGGCCTCGGCTCCACGGTGGGAACCGGCATCTGCCACGCCTACACGCCGGACGGGCGCTGCGTGTCCCTGCTCAAGATCCTGCTCACCAATTACTGCCTGTTCGACTGCGCCTATTGCGTGAACCGGCGCTCGTCCAACGTGAAGCGGGCGAAGTTCTCGGTCGACGAGGTGGTGACGCTCACGGTCGAGTTCTACAAGCGCAACTACATCGAGGGCCTGTTCCTCTCGTCGGGCATCATCCGCTCGCCCGACTACACCATGGAGCAGATGATCCTGGTGGCGAAGAAGCTGCGCCGGGATCATGGCTTTCGCGGCTATATCCACCTGAAGACCATCCCCGAGGCGAGCCCCTGGCTCATCGAGGAGGCGGGCCTGTGGGCCGACCGCCTGTCGATCAACCTCGAACTGCCGACGGAGAAGAGCCTGGAGCAGCTGGCGCCCGAGAAGGACGGCGCTTCCATCGAGACCGCCATGGCGCAGATGTTCGAGCGCATCGAGGAGGCGCGCGAAGAGCGGCGCCATTTCTCGCCCGCCGGCCAGACCACGCAGATGATCGTGGGCGCCGACGAGACCACGGACGCGGATGTGCTGCGCAAATCCGCCACGCTCTACGGTCATTACGCCATGAAGCGCGTGTATTACTCCGCCTTCAGTCCCATCCCGGATTCGAGCGCGATCCTGCCGCTCAAATCGCCGCCGCTGATGCGCGAGAACAGGCTGTACCAGGCCGATTGGCTGCTGCGCTATTACGGCTTCGACGTGGACGAGATCGCCTCGTCGGCCGAGGAAGGCATGCTCGACCTCGATGTCGACCCGAAGCTCGCCTGGGCGCTCAAGAACCGCCACCGCTTCCCGGTCGATGTGAACCGAGCAGAGCGCGAGATGCTGCTGCGCGTGCCGGGCCTCGGCGCCAGGGCCGTCGACAAGATCGTGGTGGCACGCAAGCACACGACGTTGCGCCTGGAGGATGTGGCCCGCCTCACCTCGGGGCTGAAACGTGCAAAACCCTTCCTCATCACGGCCGATCATCACCCAAAGACCAGGCTCGACAAGCTCGACCTGCGCGAGCGGCTGATCGAGAAGCCGGAACAGCTGAGCCTGTTCGTATGACTCTCCCATTCAGTTGTCATTCCGGGGCCGCGCAGCGGAGCCCGGAATCCATAGACTCGACGTATCAAGAAGGGGCGACCAGCGTCGCATCTCTTCTTGCACCGTCAGCGGTTATGGATTCCGGGCTCTCGTTACACTCGCCCCGGAATGACAGTGGAGAAAGCCCATGACCCTCCACCGCATCACGCTGAAAACCGGCGCGGATCTCCACGGCTTTCGCAAAGCCGTACGCTGGCTGATCGCCGAGGAACTGGCGCCGCAGCATGTGGTGTTCGCCATCGACGATGCGCCGGGCCTTTTCGGCGACGAAACGGTTACTGATGCACCGCCGGTCTCGATTCCGAAGGGCGTGTCGCGCCTCATCGAGCAGGTGGTCTGCCACAGCGATCCTGAGCGTTATGCCCTGCTCTATGGGCTCGTCTGGCGCGCCCTGAACGGCGAGCGCGATCTGCTGGAGATCGCGAGCGATCCGCTCGTCCACCGCATCGATCTCATGGCTCGCTCGGTGCGACGCGACCTGCACAAGATGCACGCCTTCGTGCGCTTCCGGAGGATGCAGGGAGAGCTTGAACGCTTCGCCGCCTGGTTCGAGCCGGAGCATTTCATTCTGGAGGCGGCAGCGCCCTTCTTCGTCGACCGCTTCCGTTCAATGGATTGGACGATCCTCACGCCCATCGGTTCCGCACGCTGGAATCGGCATGAGCTGACCTTCGGGCCTCCCGGGCACCGCGAGGATGCGCCGGACGAGGACAGCTTCGAGGAGGGCTGGCGCGGCTATTACGAGAGCGTGTTCAATCCGGCCCGGGTGAACCCTAGGGCCATGCGGGCCGAGATGCCGAAGAAGTACTGGCGCAACATGCCCGAGACCGCCGCCATTCCGGGGCTGATCCAAACCGCCGCCCAGCGCGTTGAACGGATGATCGAACAGGAGGCGACGATGCCCACCAAACGCACGCCCGAACGCGCCCTCGAGGCCATGCGGGATCAAGAACCCAAGACCCTCGAAGAGCTCAATGCCATCATCGCCAAGGCAGGACCGCTGGTGCCCGGCGCCACGCAGGCAGTGTTCGGCGAAGGCCCGCATCATGCCGAGATCGTCTTCGTCGGCGAGCAACCGGGCGACCAGGAGGATCTGCAGGGACGCCCCTTCGTCGGTCCAGCCGGCAAGCTTCTGACCAAGGCCATGCGAGAGGCCGGGATCGAGCGTGAACAGGCTTATCTCACCAATGCGGTGAAGCACTTCAAATTCGAGCAGCGCGGCCACCGGCGCATTCACTCCAAGCCGACCGCCGGCGAGGTGAAGCATTACCGGCCCTGGCTGATGAAGGAGCTGGAGCTGGTACGGCCGAAGCTCATCGTCGCCCTGGGGGCTACGGCCGTTCTGGCGCTCTCCGGCAAGGCGACGCCGATCACGCGCTCGCGCGGTCGCGCCAAGTTCGGCGCCTACGAGGGCTACATCACCGTCCATCCGAGCTACCTGCTGCGCCTGCCCGACGAGGCGACGAAGCGGGAAGCCTACGAGGCCTTCGTGAACGACCTGCGACGCATTCATGACTTGGCTCAGGCCGATCTGAACACCGGCGAGCTGCCGCTGGCGGCGGAGTAGGCAGAGGTGCGGCCGACAGCGTCTCGCAGTGCGCTCGGTGATCGGCCCGACCATGGCGGATTGACTCAGGTTTCCGGCTGAACAACTGCTTTCTGTCGGACCGCACGGATCGTGAGCTTCCGGCGACGATCGAGGTGCCGCATCGCCGGCGTGACCGTGATCCCGTGGAGCACGATCGACACCAGGATGATGAAACCGGCTGTGCTCCAAAGAAGGTTGGC
>JAJFBI010000534.1 GCA_020697385.1 Microvirga sp.
GAGCAGCCGATGTTTGCGCGCGTCATGACATCAACCGTGAAGCCCGAGTCGATCGAGGCCGCAGTAGCGGAATGGCCGAGTCACATCCAATTGTTCAAGGGGAAAGGGCTTATCGCGGGCTATCTCTTCCTCGACCGTGAGGCTCTTCAGTTCCTATCGATCACCGTTTGGGAGAGCGAGGAAGCTCAACGACGGAACTCCGTCAGCCCGGAGCAGATCCACGGCCGCGCGGAATTCAGCAAGCACCTTGTGGGGCCCACGGTGCCAAGCACGTACGATGTGGTCGCGACCGTCTTCTAAGAGGCGCTGCTAACCCAGGCCGTCAGCCATCACTCTCGCGCGGCATTGGCCAGGTGTCCGACAGCCTGTAGCCACTCGGATATGGATCGGTCGGGTCCAGCATGTGCTGGTGGGTGCCGGTGATCCAGGCTTGGCCTGAGATTACCGGAACCACGGCTGGACGATCCTCGAGCATCGTTTCGGCCTCGATATGGCACCGAAAGGTGGAGCCGATGATCGAGTGTGCCGTGTACCGGTCGCCTACCCGCATGCGCCCCTTTGCATGCAGCACGGCCATGCGGGCCGAGCAGCCGGTGCCGGTGGGCGAACGATCCACCTTACCTGGCCGGATTGCGACTGCATTGGAACCCGTGAGCATGCCGTCCTTCTCCGCTAACGGGCCAGCGAGCTGGCAGAAGGAGATATGGTCCCAACCCGCATTCGTGGGATGGCTGAACCCAAGCTGCTCGTTGGCGGCTCGGGTGATGCTCACCCCGGCTTCGGCCATGTCTCGGGCTTCGTCCGGCGAGATCTTGAAACCGAGAGCGCGGGCATCGCAATGACGAAACTGTCCCCGCCATAAGCGGTGTCAACGGTCAACGTTCCGATCCCGGCCACCTCGATGACGACATCCAGCCTATCCGCGAACGATGGCACATTTCGTACGCTGATCCTTTCCGCCTTGCCCTCGCGACACGTCGCCGTGATCTCCACGATGCCGCCCGGTGCCTCAAGCACCAGCTCCGTTTCGGGCTCCTGCATGGGCACCATGCCGGTCTCGAGCAGCACGGTCGCAACGCAGATGGCGTTCGAACCCGACATTGGCGGCGTGTCCGCTGGTTCCATGATGATCCAACCGGCGATGGCGCGCGGGTCCTTCGGAGGGACCAGCAGGTTCACGTGACGGAAGATACCTCCGCGCGGTTCATTGAGCATGAAGTTTCGCAGGGTCTCGTCGCGAGCGATGAATCGCGACTGGTCCCAGATCGTCTCACCTGGTGGAGACTGGACGCCGCCCAAGATGACGTCGCCCACCTCGCCTTCCGCGTGACAGGACACGACGTGGATCACCTGAGTACTGCGCATATCACCTCCTCAGTGTCGGGCTGCCGGGTCGCTGATTTTGCAAGCGCTCTGAGTTCCTGGTTCTAATCGGATGACGGTTCGGATCGGGCGGACGGTCAGTAATGAACTCGCCGTCCTTACACCCCGGTTCCGAATCAGGTTCGGGGGGAAGCTTCACGACCAATCTCAGCCGCCGCGGCTATGGTTCGGGTCTGCGCAGATGTTAAAGCGCGTCGTGCGGCGGATAGACCTCGTGGATGACATCGTCGATCCGATACGGAGTCAGCCCGGCGACATCCTTGATCTCGGCCTCCACCTCCGTTCCGTCGAAGCGGTACACGACAACACCGAGCCTGCTCACGCCCGGCATTGGGGGCTGTGTCGCCGGCCCGCATACGAACCCGGACGAAGGGGCCCACAGGTAGCGCGTTCGTCCAACGTGACGGTCGTGTAACCGGTGCACATGCCCAGTCGCGACAAGTGCGACCTGGTGCATGGAGATGAGGTCAAGCAAGGGCGCGCGCGCGTCGGGCTTCACCGTCCAGTATCCGATATCTCCCTCGACAGGATCCTCGAGGAAGAGCGGCATATGCAGGAACCAAGCGATTCGGCGCCGGCGTGCCTCGGACATTGTCGTCTTGAGCCAGTCGAGCTGGCGCTTCTCCTCCGACCGTCCGCTACCAAGCAGCTGCGAGTTCAGGCCGATCAGCCGCCACTTCTCGATATCCCGACACCAGTAGTCGGGCCCGAGATGCCGGTGCCACCGCGCGAGCCGCTCCGAATTCACGGGTTGATGCAGATGCCGCGGCTCGCCGACATCGTGGTTGCCCGGTACTGCGAGCACCGGAACGCGAAGATTGGAAAAGAGCTCCGCGCAGAACCGGAAGTCGTCCTCATCATTGGCGCCGTCGACTGTGACATCGCCGCCGTGGAGGATAAGATCAGGGTTCTCAGCCTCGATCCAGGCTCTAAGTGGAGCCCAGTTCGGCTCGAAGTGACGCTTACGCGGGCTGAGATGGGTGTCCGAGATATGCAGGACACGAAGCATGAACCTCACCCCGCAGATCTAGAGCGCCTTCCCAAGCGGAGGCTGAGATGAAGCAGACGTTGCGAAGTCACTAGGAACGACGACACAAACGCCACCGCTTGAGGGACCGGGAGCCGGCGCTGTCGCTCACGCTTGTGCACGGGATCTAACCGCCCGGCCCGCTACCCTGTCTTCGTAGGTGGCAAGAGCTTGCCGCCGCTCGCCCAGTTCTCGCGTTTTACGTCGACGAAGACGATCTCGACGGCTTCTGGTTTGCTGTTGGCGTGGTTCACGAGCGCTTCGGTCACCGCCTTCGCGACAGCCGCCTTCTGCTCCGTGGTCCTCCCCTCCAGAAGCTCGATTTTCACGTAAGGCACAGGCGATCTCCTTTGCGGATGGCTAAGAGCCCCACACACCGGCCTCGCGCTGATCGCGTGGCCTGTCCCCGATGCGGAAGCCTTAAGGGAAAGGGTCGTCTTGATCGAGCAGGAGCTGGTAGAAGCCGGTCAGGAACGCGCGGCCGCTCACCCGAGGCACGATAACCGGAAACCCGGCTTCGGTCTTCGCCTCCATGACCTTGGCGGCGAAGGTGGTTCCCATCAGCCCCTCGAACAACAGCTCGTCTCCCGGCCGGGCCGTGCCTTTCGCCGTCAGTGCCGCGAGGTGCGCGCTCGCGCCGGTGCCGCAGGGCGAGCGGTCGAGCGCACCCGGTGGCGCCACGATCACTTGCTTCACGTCTCCGGTGCTGCGCCGACTTGAGCGGAAGAGCGTCTGGTAGCAGCGCTCGATGCCGGCGACAAAGGGATGAGCGATCCGGTGCTGCGCGTTTAGCGCCTGGATCAGGCTGCGAGCCTCCGCGATGATGGC
>JAJFBI010000535.1 GCA_020697385.1 Microvirga sp.
CTTCTTGGCGAGGTCTTCCTCGTTGGTGAGGATCATGCCGCCGCGCGGGCCGCGCAGGGTCTTGTGGGTGGTGGTGGTGACCACGTGGGCATGCGGGAATGGCGACGGATGCGCGCCGCCTGCAACAAGGCCCGCGAAATGCGCGATGTCGACCATGAAGTAGGCTCCGACCTCGTCGGCGATCTCGCGGAAGCGGGCGAAGTCCCAAAACCGCGAATAGGCCGAGCCGCCGGCAACGATCACCCTCGGCTTGTGCTCGCGGGCCAGTTGCGCGACCTCGTCCATGTCGATGATCTGGTCGCTCTCGCGCACCTTGTAGCTCACCACGTTGAACCACTTGCCGGACATGTTGACCGGGGAGCCGTGAGTCAGGTGGCCGCCGCAGGCAAGATCCAGGCCCATGAAGGTGTCGCCCGGCTTCATGAGCGCCATGAACACCGCTTGGTTGGCCTGGGAGCCGGAATTGGGCTGGACGTTGGCGAACTTGCAGTCGAACAGGCGCTTGGCGCGCTCGATGGCGAGCTCCTCGGCCATGTCGACGAACTGGCAGCCGCCGTAGTAGCGGCGACCCGGATAACCCTCCGCGTACTTGTTGGTCATCACCGAGCCTTGCGCCTCAAGGACGGCGCGGGAGACGATGTTCTCGGAGGCGATCAGCTCGATCTCGTCGCGCTGGCGACCGAGTTCGAGCGCGATGGCGCGGGCGATCTCGGGATCGCTGTCGGCGAGGCTTGCCGAAAAGAAGCTGTTGGAGAGATGGCTGTGTGCCGCTTCACTGGCGCTCATGGGTACCCTCGCCTTCCTGTGAGCCCGCCGGACACGGGCCGCTGAATCCTGATTGCCTGGGCTTTATCATGGCTGGCTTCACCGCGCCAACCCGCTCGCAGGACATGCCTACTGGGCTTCGGGAATGCAACGGCCCGCCGAGAGGTGCGAGAGTTCACTTCCAGTGTCATTCCGGGGCGGCCAAGGGCCGAGCCCGGAATCCATAAACACCACGGTTCAGGAAGTGCGAGGAGCGCCACACGCCTTTCTGCGCCGTTCGCGGTTCTGGATTCCGGGCTCCGCTGTGCGGCCCCGGAATGACAGTGCGTGGTACGCTCCCATGTCATGGCCGGGCTTGTCCGGCCATCCCGATCGGAAAAACGCCGCACGTCCCAGAAACGAGATCACCGGCACAAGGCCGGTGATGACGTGGAGGTTGAGGTGAGCTTCGCAGGTTAATTCTGCAGGAACATCTCCTGGTCCGGCTCGGTCGGCACGCGGCTGGCGACCGGGATGGCGCTGCCGAGGCCGTCCTTGTTGTAGATGTCGTCGCGGAACTGCACGAGGCCGTCCGGGGTCGCCCAGGCGGTGACGTAGATCCAGTGGATCGGAACGGCCTGCGCCAAGCGGGCGTCGATGCGCTCGCCGGACTTGAAGGTCGCGTCGATCTGCTCGCGGGACCAGCCGGGAGTGTCCTTCAGAAGCCACTCGATATAGTCGCGCACGTTCTGGATGCGGATACAGCCCGAGGAGACGAAGCGGAAATCGTCGCCGAAGATGCCCTTGGAGGGCGTGTCGTGCATGTAGACGCCGTGCTGGTTCGGGATGTTGATGCGCACGAACCCCATGGAGTTCAGGTCGCCGCCCGGGTCCTGACGGAAGCGGTAGCGGGTCGCCTCGTCCGAGAACCAGTTGATCTGGCTCGAGGGAACCTCCTGGCCGGCCGCATTGAAGATGCGGATCTTGTTCTCGGAGAGGTAGTTCGGCTCCTTCTGCATCTTCGGAATGAGGTCCTTTTTCACCACCGAGGCAGGAGCCGTCCAGAACGGGTTGAAGTTGACCTCGACCACCTTCGAGTTCAGCAGGGGCGACTGACGGTCGATCTTGCCGACGCCGGCCGCGTGGCGGGAGTGGACGACGCCGCCCTCCACCGCCTCGACGAGAGCAGCCGGGATGTTGGCCACCGCGTAGCGGCCCGGAAGCCCGGTGCCCACGAGGCTGCGCAGGCGGGCGACGTTGATCTCGAGCTGGCGGATCCTGGGCTCGACCGGCACGTTCATGGCGACCACAGTTGGCCCCGTCACGGTGCCGGTGGAGCTGATGCCATGGCGGGCCTGGAAGCGGCGGACGGCCGCCTCGACGTAAGAATCGTAGATCGGCGATTCGCCGGCGGCCTGATCGAGGTCGCCCGTGATGATGAGACGCTGGCGCAGGGCGACGACGGCCGGGCTCTTGGAGCCGACGCGCAGGCCCTGGACGCCCTGCACGGGCTGCCAGCCACCCCGGGCGGCGATGTTGCGGTAGTACTCGATCATCTGCTCGGTGGCGGCGAGCGACTCGGCCGAGAGCATCGGGGTGGAGGTTCGCTGCACGCGGGTGCGCGAGACCGCCTCGTAGTTCTGCGACCACTCGGCCTGGTTCTGGGCGTACTGCTGCGCCAGGGCTCCGGTGGCCGGCGTGAAGATCAGGGCGAGCGATCCAGTCAGAAGATTACGGCGAGACAACATGAGCGCAGGCTCTTCCCGGTTAGAAGTGGTCACGGCGGAAATGGTGGACAGGTGCCCGGCCCACTTCCTCTCCCAGCGATAAGTGCCGGGATTGAATTAAGGAACGGTATCGAAAACGAGGAACATCGGGGCCGTTTTAAGGCAATCCGGACGGCCTAGCGTCCTTGTTACCTCAGAACAGCTCCTCAAGGGCATGTAACCTTGAACTGTTGTCTTGAGGAGACACTTCTGCGTGACCAGCTTGGCCGTTGAGGCCCGGTTCAGTGCCCTTCGCGGGCTGCGAGCCAGGAAATGCCCAGGTAAACCGCCATGAGCGTGAGGAAGAACGCGACGGTCACGGCGCCGCCTGCGACGATCCCCGGGAAGAAGGCCGCCAGGATCAGGTGGCTCATGACGGCGAGAAGCCACATGATTCCCCCCCAAGTGCTCGCCATCCACAGACCAACGGCAGCGATCAGGTCGATCAGGGCGAAGTAGATGATGGTGGCCTGATAGCCCGTGGATCGCGCCTCGAACTGGCCGATCGGGGTCCATATGCCGAGGATCACGGCCCAGGCGCTCAACCCCTTCATGATCCAGAGAATCGCCACGATGCGCATGAAGCAGGTGAGCACGAAGCTCCAGCGCATGAAGCCCTGCGGCGTGGGGCGCTCCTCGATCCGGTCGGAAAGGTACTCGCGCGCCGCTTGGGCGGACGACTGGCTGCCGGTGCGGGGCATCAGGCGATCTCCAGTTCGTGGTCTTC
>JAJFBI010000536.1 GCA_020697385.1 Microvirga sp.
GGCGGCTACTGCGCCCCGAGTGCCACCGCAGGGCCAGCGCTTGCCAAAACCGGCCAGTGCCCGTCCGGCTACCACGCGAGCGGCGGCTATTGTCTTGGCGAGAGAGACGCTCGCCACGCCGTGCACCGGGTCGGCGCATGCCCGGTGGGCTATCATGTGAGCGGCGCGTACTGCCTCAAGAACCGATAGAGCATCAATCGGCCCGATTCGCGGAAAGGCCGTTTAGAAGCCCGCCAGCGCGTTTTCCCGCTTTCCGGCTGGTTGGTAGCCTCGGAGCCTTCAAAGCTTCTCTACGGCCATTCCTGCGAATCTGACAGCCATTCCGGATGGAGCCGCTCGGTCCCAAGCCGGTCAGAGCCCACGCAGTCGCCGGATTTCCTCGAACGCAGCCTCCGCCTGTTTGAAACGCTTCTCGGCCTCCGGCTTCTGTGCGGCAGGCTTGAGATCGGGATGCAGGTTGACGCGATACGCCTTTTGAACGGCCTTCAAGACGAAGTCCGGGCAATCTTCCCTCAGCGCGACGTTGGTCTCTCTACCCGGTCACTGTAGGTCCAGGGTCTTGATGATGTCGGCCACGCGCTGCCGCGCAGCATCGCCAAGCGGGAGAATCGGGCGAGGTGGCTTGGCACGGCAGATGCCGAGCAGGTCGGCGCTCGCGTACATGACACGCAAACTGGAGAACTCTGTGAACAAGCCCCAAAGCGGGTGCAAGCGCTTGTTCAGCCGTCGTGCCTCGGCGACGTTCCCATCCCGAACCGCCCGGACCAGGGCCATGCTGGTGTGCGGGAACAGGCCAGCCACCACGCTGTACCACGTATCCCCGCCTGCGATAAGCGCCTCGACGCATTGCCAATCCACGCTGTAACCGAGCGAAAACTCCTCCGGCACGTTACGGCGAAGGTCCGCAAGATGACCTGCGACTGCCTGCGGCTCCGGCGCGGGGCTCTTCACAGCCACGATGTTCGGTAATCGGCTTAAGCGACCGATGAGGTCGGGGCTGAATTTGAAATGCGTCGTGCTTGGGTTGTCGTAGATGCACAGCGGCAACCCGCTCTCCCGCGACACCGTGGCGAAGTGCTCAAACACCTCGTGCTCAGTCAGGGGGGTGTAGGACACAGGAGCGAGAAGGCCCGCCGCAGCACCCGCCGCCTTAGCGTCCTGTGCGAGGCGCACCGCATTATCGGTGCGCAGAGCGCCGACCCCGACCAGGACGGGTACCTGCCCGCCGACCTCGTCGAGCGCCGCATCCAGCGCTCGGCGGCGTTCGGACCGCGACAGGTAGGCGTAGGTGCCCGTGCTGCCGAGAAGCCCGATGGAGTTGACCTTTGCCACAGCGAGCCGGGCGACGAGCCCACGCAAGCCAGCAACATCGACCCGTCCCTCAGAATCGGAAGGCGTGATGGGAAAGGCCGAGAGGCTCTTAAACTTGATCATCAACTATCTCGCCCGCAAACGTTCGATCACGCCGTGCATGTCGCTCAACATCCACAGATCGCGCACTTTCCCGCCCTGGAACGTGAAGATCGGGGCACGTACCACCACACATG
The DNA here is from genome assembly GCA_020697385.1 of Microvirga sp. GTDB lineage: Bacteria > Pseudomonadota > Alphaproteobacteria > Rhizobiales > Beijerinckiaceae > Microvirga. The sequence continues at coordinate 1,548 of JAJFBI010000536.1, forward strand.
CCGCCCGAAGAAGCGATGCCAAACAATTCCCGCCGATGGTAGCCACAGAAGCGCAGCTCACCAGTGACGCAGTTCCCCTCCTCGACCACTTACGCCTCCGCTCAACACTTTGGCAGCGACTTGTCGTCGGTGACCTACTCGACGATCTTGGCAAGCGCATCGCAGAGATCGAGCGCATCCTCGGTATAGCGGTTCCAATCCGGGCGGAGAGGCCGGGCGCTGACTCACGATTGATGACGTTCGGTCTATTTTGACCAGTCGGGCTGCGTGGCCAGCAGGTTCGCATCCCGCGAGAGCCGGCACTTCCCGTCGTTGCCCCTGCGGAGGATCGACAGCGTATAGCCTGAGCGCCGAATGGTCTTCCCGGAGTTCTCGAACGTGGCAGTCATTAGAATGTGGTTGCGCATGTATGCCCAATCACCAAGCACCTGTAGCTCCTGAACCTCGCTCCTTCCGTCGATCTCAACCCCCTTCATGCCTTCGCTGCGAGCCGCGAACGCCTCCTTCCCAAAGGGCTCCTGACCTGGGACCATGAATACCACATCATCGGTCATCAGGCTCAGCACCGTCGCGAGGTCACCGATCTTGGTAGCGGACATCCACAAATCGATCATCTCACGGACGGCGCGCTCGTCGTCAGTCATGTCGAATCTCTCTGCGGTGGGTGGTGGGCGAGGGAACTGTCGCGACGGGAGGCTAGCATGGCTCTGAGCGGACGCGGCGGCTTCCGAAGCGACACTCGCACCAACCGCTTGCAACGGCTCCACGGTCCCAAGGTGGCCCGCAAACCGGTGCCCGTGCTGCCGCCCGAAGCGCAGGAGAAGCTCCGCCAGGAGGCTCTGGAGGAGCGGGAGCGGTATCGGCGGGAGCGGCTGTCGCATGAGGGATCGCCAGAATAGCTACTGGTCGCAGCTATCGAGCACAGTGGCTGGGGAGTGCCGCTTTTGAATCGCGAACGACCGAGACGAGAAGCGCCGGGTCTTGCACGATGATCGAAGCCGCGATGGTTCATAAGCAGAGTGCTGACGGCGTAGAGCGTCGAAAAGAAGGGGGCGGAAAGCCCCCTTGTTTCTGAACGCGCCGCGCTTAGCGTCGTCTCAATCGGCGACCATTCGCTCGAACGTGCTTGCGATACCCACGGACCACCTTGTGTGCTGACCCGCCAGTCGCCAGCGTGCTCGCAGCCTCTACGAAGGCGGCGACTTTTTCGCTCACCATCCGTGTGTTTTCCGCGTGCGTACCACGCCCCAGAGCGATTCTGGTGAGCCTCATGGCGATGACGCTCTGCGCCTCAAGCGCAAGCATCGCAGCGTCCGTCGAGAATTTCCACCAGGGCGCGAACATCCGAACTTTCTTGTTCATGGCAGGAGTTGGACAACCCGTCGAGCCATGGCTCGTTCCAAAGGACGTAGCAGGTAGACATGCCCCGCCGGATAGCTCCGGCGGGGCTCCGATCAGGTACTAAGCCGCGCGTTGGAAGCGGTCAGCAGCCTTGTTGGTCTCGGCGGTGATCGTGCGAGCGGCCTCGCTCGCCACCTGGACCGAGCGTTCGGAAATGCGCCGAGTGTTGTCGATCATCTCCCGAAGGTTCTCGCGCACGAGTTCGGTTTGAACAGCCGCGAGGTCCTGGAGATTGCGGCACTGCGCGAGCCGCGCAAGGCCCTCAGCATTTCTCTGGAGCCGC